>CANGCW010000153.1 GCA_947452525.1 Actinomycetota bacterium | reverse complement strand
GTTGCGTGCTACTGTTGCATCACGTTCAACAACGGGAGCCGAGTAATTGGCTGAGAGGACCTGAATCGCAGGTCGACCGTCGAACCAGTTCGGTAATGCGAATTGGAAAGGGGTACCAATGCACGCTTTAAATGCATTTCTTCTAACAACTGTCTTCACTGCATGGGGTTACCAGATGACAATTCTGGAACTCTCCGCATTTATCACCTCCGTTATCGGCGTGGGGCTAAGCATCTTCGGTCCGCGCTCCACTTGGCCATGGTGGAATGTAAGTTCACTTCTCTATGCCATCTGGTTCTTTGAATATAAATATTATGCAAGTGGAGCATTGCAGTTCGTCTTCATTGCTGGTGGAACGTGGGGATGGTTTGGTTGGGGCAAGAAGGGCGCCACTCCAGGAAAACTCACTCGAAAGAATCTCCTGACCTGCCTCGCAATCTTTCTCGCAGCTTGGCTGGCGCTCAACCCACTTCTCATTCATCTTGGTGCAGCGGCGACCATTACCGACTCATTCTGCTTTGTTGGAAGTTGCATCGCCCAATACCTCATGGTGAAAGAGAAGTTTGAGGCGTGGCCGCTCTGGTTTGTCGTCGATAGCGTCTACACCTACCAATATTTCCACGGTAAGGCATATCTCACCGGCACGCTCTATATTCTCTTTGTCCTTATGGCGGTCGCTGGTTGGCGCACCTGGCTCAAGCGAGCCAACTCTCTCACGGCGACAGCTCAGTAATCTATGGAGCAGCCTCTTCTAGAACTACTCGCAGAGGTTCTTTCTAGAACAGCGCCATCGGTCATCGGAATCGATGGGCCAGCTGGATCCGGCAAGACCACCCTCTCTGCAGAGATCTCCACATTTGCAGAAGGTGCTGGAAAGTCAGTACAGACAATTCATATGGATGACCTGTACCGCGGATGGTCTAAGCCGCTTAATAGCGATCTCTATACCCGGATGCGCTCCATTATCCAGAGCCATCGCAACGGCGCGGAATTAACATTTGCAAAGTATGACTGGCTTCGGAGCGAATTCTCCCCTGCCGTTACCTACGAGTCGACCGATGTACTCATCCTTGAAGGAGTGGGAAGTTGCTCAAGTTCCATTAGGCCACTTCATGATCTGAGTATTTGGATTGAGGTCAATGAAGAGCTTGGACTTCAGCGAGTCCTCACTCGCGAACCATACCTGGATATGGATCTTATGAGGCAATGGCAAATTATGGAGCGGAAACATTTCGCCGAGGATGAGACGAAGAGCGCATCAGACTTTTCCCTCTCAACCGACCCAAGTTAGCGGGGGCGGGGCTCCTCTTTCATTAAACTTGGCACGTGGCAGATCTCAGCGGCGAACTCATAGATGGGCGTTACGAACTTCAACGTCTCATCGCCTCTGGCGGAATGGCCTCCATCTACAGCGCGATTGACGTTCGTCTTGATCGTCGCGTTGCAGTCAAAATCATGCACCCACATCTCGCATCTGACGAGGAGTTCGTCTCTCGCTTTATCCGTGAGGCTAAGGCGACCGCAGCGCTGAACCACCCCAATATCGTTTCGATTCAAGATCAAGGTTGGAATGAGAGCGGAGTTCCCGCAGTCTTTATTGTCATGGAATTTATGGATGGCCATACTCTCCGCGAAGTTCTCGCACAGGGCCCTCTCTCCCCGCAAGAGGCAATCCATTACATGATTCCAGTGGCGAGCGCGTTGGCAGAAGCACATCGCGTGGGAATCATTCACAGAGATATTAAGCCTGAGAACATCCTTATCTCCCAAGATGGTCGAATCAAGATCGCGGACTTCGGACTTGCCCGTGGCGCCTCACTTGGATCAACAATGACGGTGGAATCAAGCGTCGTCCTCGGCAGCGTCTCCTACCTTTCACCTGAGCAAGTTCAACGGGGAGTCTCTGATGCGCGGAGCGATATCTACGCCTTTGGCGTAGTGCTCTTTGAATTGCTGACTGGCAAGAAACCATATGATGGTTCCACGCCAATCCAGATCGCATACATGCACGTTAACGATCGAATTCCAGCTCCCTCATCTCAACGCACTGGCGTTCCTGAGAGTTTGGATGCGGTGGTCTGGAAGGCGACCTCTCCTAATCCTGATGAACGTTTCCCTAACGCAGGTTCACTATTGAAGGCGCTACGCGATATTCAATTCGAAATTGATCCGAGTAAGCGCCAACTCACTCTTGAAATTGATGCGCCGCTCTATCCGCTAGCGAAGGCTGGTAAGAGTTCAGCCCGCAAAGGCGTTAAGAATATTCAGGCGAAGATGATTCTTGACATCCTGAGCGGTGAGACAACGCTTCGCTCTGATAGCTCATCAACCCGCCTTTCACCGTCTGGCTCACTATCGAAGAAAGAGATGAGCGCCCCCATGACTGCGAAGAACTCTAAGAGCAACACCGAGCAGACACCTCGTGAGAGCACCGCCAATATTCGTCGGAGAACTTCGAAGAGAGTAAAGCGCAATCGAGCAATTGCACTGTTACTCGTTATCTCACTCTCGCTTCTCGGTTGGTACAACTTCATCGGCCCCGGCTCTAAGATTGCCGTCCCATCGGTTGTTGGCATGACTGCGCGACAGGCATCAGAGGCTCTTGCTCCACTCACACTTCACGAGCGCATTGAAGCGGTGGAGTTCAGTGAGGATGTTCCTAAAGGAAAGATCATCTCCTCTAATCCAGGCGGTGGCGGCCATCTAGATAAAGAGGGCGTAGTGCTCCTCACCATCTCTAAAGGACCAGAGCGAATCACCGTCCCATCTCTTGTGGGTCTATCCCTTGATGCTGCAACAACGTCGCTTCTTAATGCTCGCCTCAAAGTGGGCGATACCACTGAGGCGTACGATGGAAAAGTTCCAGTTGGATTTATTGCAGGAACAACTCCTGTCGCAAAGACGCGTGTTCGAGCAAACTCAGTTGTTAACCTTGTGGTGAGCAAGGGCGTTCAAGTCGTCCCACTCACCTCTTACGTTGGTAAGAGTGGAGATCAAGCAAACTCCGAACTCACCGATGCGGGCTTCTCCGT
>CANGCW010000152.1 GCA_947452525.1 Actinomycetota bacterium | reverse complement strand
GCCTGCTGCGAGGGCGAAGAGAGTCTCCGCGCTCATCTCCACGACATTCGGCGGTGTACCACGTGTGTGCTTCGGGCCTTCAAGGCATTGGATTGCCGAGAAGGGTGGAATGCGAAGTTCGACCGCATGGCCTGGAGCGATCTCAGAGACGGTATTGAGTATCTCTTTGACGCGCGCCATCACCTGCGGATCTCGCTTCATCCGAAGAGTCTCGGGAAGGTCTCTGTGAAGGCGGCTTTGAGTTCAGCTAGAGGAATCTTCGCCTCGTTGATGACGAGTGATTCTCCCCCGGTTGCTCCGAGTGAGTGCATCGGAATCTGATGCGCATCAGCAAGTGCCTGCATCGTTGCGACATCTGCTGGTTTCACTGCGATAAGAACGCGGCCGGGTGTCTCTGCGAAGAGCGCTGCTGTTACTCCACCAGGGATGTACTCACCAGGTAGAACGAGCTTTGCGCCGATACCACTCTTGATCACCATCTCAGAGATTGTGGCGGCGAGGCCACCATTGCTGATGTCATGTGCCGCTGCGAAGTAGCTCTGACCTGCAAGAAGTACCTTTACTAAGCGAGTCTCGTGATCGATATCAGGAGTTGGTGCGCGATCACCCATCTGACCATGAAGGTGCGCCCACTCAGATCCACTGAAGTTATCATCGCTATTTCCAAGCTGGAAGAGTTCAAGTCTCTCTTCTTTAAATGACATTGATGAACGAGTACGGACATCTTCAATAACACCGAGTACGCCAACAACTGGAGTTGGAAGAATCGCAACCTTTCCGGTCTGGTTATAGAAGGAGACGTTTCCACCCGTTACAGGAAGACCCATCTCTAAGCAGATATCAGCGAGGCCGCGAACAGTCTCGGCGAAGGTCCACATCACACCTGGATCTTCAGGAGAACCGAAGTTGAGGCAATTTGTGATTGCTAGTGGCTTCGCACCTGATGTTGCGATGTTGCGGCATGACTCAAGAAGTGCAAGCTTTACGCCGTTATATGGATCGAGATAGGACCAGCGCGCATTCGCATCCGTTGAGATCGCGATACCGAGATGTGTCTTCTCATCGATGCGGATCATTCCGGAATCCTCAGGTTGGGAGAGAATGGTGTTTCCCTGTACATAATGATCGAATTGCTTCGTCACCCATGACTTATCAGCGATATTTGGTGCGCTCATCAACTTCAATACCGCCGCCTTGATTGCATCTGCGCTCTCAACTGGAGCAATCGCGGTTGGCGCGAGTGAATCTAAGTACTCGGGACGTGACATTGGACGAGTGAGGACTGGTCCATCGTGTGCCACAGTGCGAGGTGGAACATCAACGATTAGCTCACCATTGTGCGTGATGTGGAGGCGATCTCCTGATGTCACTTCACCGATAACAGTGGCGGTCACATCCCACTTCTTGCAGATCGCCATGAAGCGGGCAAGCTTTGATGGTTCAACGATGGCACACATGCGCTCCTGTGATTCAGACATCAAGATCTCTTCAGGAGAGAGTGATGGGTCGCGGAGTGGAACCTTCTCCAGTTGAACGCTCATGCCACCAGTGCCGGCAGACGCAAGCTCTGTGGTTGCACATGAGATACCTGCTGCACCGAGATCTTGAATACCAACGACGAGGTCTTCAGCGAAGATCTCGAGTGAACACTCAATCAACACCTTCTCAGCAAATGGATCGCCGACCTGCTCTGCAGGACGCTTCGTTGGCTTTGCAGTATTGAAGGTCTCTGATGCGAGGATTGATGCACCACCGATTCCATCGCCACCGGTCTTTGCACCGTAAAGCACGACGAGGTTGCCAGCGCCATGTGCCTGCGCCAACTTAATATCTTCATGGCGCATTACGCCGACGCAGAGTGCGTTCACAAGTGGATTACCTGCATAGGTCTCATCGAAGACGATCTCGCCGCCGATATTAGGAAGGCCGAGACAGTTGCCGTAACCTCCGATACCAGCAACCACGCCTGGAAGGACGCGACGCGTATCTGGTGCATCTGCTGCACCAAAACGGAGTGGATCCATCACGGCGATTGGGCGTGCACCCATCGTCAAGATATCGCGGACAATTCCACCAACACCGGTTGCAGCGCCTTGATATGGCTCAACAAATGATGGGTGGTTATGTGACTCTGCTTTGAAGGTAACTGCGTAACCCTGGCCGATATCTACAACGCCGGCGTTCTCACCAATTCCGACAAGGAGGGCATCTGACTTCGGTGCCTTCTCGCCAAATTGCTTGAGGTGAACCTTTGAAGATTTATATGAGCAGTGCTCTGACCACATAACGGAGTACATCGCGAGCTCGGATCCGGTTGGACGGCGTCCGAGGATCTCGCGAATCTTCGCGTACTCATCTTCCTTCAGGCCCAGCTGTGCAAAGGGAAGTTCAAAGTCAGGGGTTGCAGCTGCATTAGCGACGGTATCGAGCGCCATTACTTCACCATCGCATTCAAGATTGAGGTGAAGAAGGTAAGCCCATCTTCACTTGGTCCAGTAAGTAGATCAATCGCGTGCTCGGGGTGAGGCATGAGGCCCACAACATTTCCACGCTTATTTGTTATTCCTGCGATTGAATCGCGCGAACCGTTGGGATTAACACCGACATAACGGGCGATAACGCGACCCTCTGATTCAAGTTCGTGCAGAGTTGCATCGTCGCAGTTGAAGTTTCCTTCAGCATTCTTCATGGGAATAAGAATCTCTTGGCCAGCGTCGAAGCCATTAGTCCACATTGTCTTGTTGTTCTCAATGACTAACTTCTGATCTGTGCAGAGGAAGTGCATATCGGCGTTACGTGTAAGAGCGCCTGGCAACAAGTGCGCCTCTGCTAATACTTGGAAGCCGTTGCAGATACCGAGAACAGGGAAGCCGTGTTCTGCTGCAATGATGATGCTCTGCATGATGGGTGCTTTTGCGCTGATTGCGCCGCAACGGAGGTAATCACCGTAAGAGAATCCACCAGGGAGAACGACGGCATCGACATGCTTGAGATCATCGCTTCCGTGCCAGAGTGAGACCGCCTCGGCGCCGGCATATTCAACTGCGCGGGCAGCGTCGCGATCATCGAGCGTTCCTGGGAAGGTGACGACACCAATCCG
>CANGCW010000151.1 GCA_947452525.1 Actinomycetota bacterium | reverse complement strand
GAGCTCTGCATTTAGCTCTGCAGCGGTGACTGTCGCATCGCGTAGATCGAGGGCCACGATATTTGTTTCTACGTTCTGCGGATCAATGGCCGTTGGAGCGACTGCATGAACTGCGTTAGCAATCGCCTTTGCGCGTCGATGATCTTCAGCCAGTAGTGGAATATTGTTGGAGAGCGCGTAATCAACTCCGCCTGCGAGGATTCCAATCTGACGCATTCCTGCGCCGTAGCGCTTTCGCCATGGGCGGGCTGCTGCAATCCGCTCTTGTGTGGAGAGAATCATGGAGCCGACTGGAGCTCCGAGTCCCTTGGAGAAGCAGACGCTCACGGTGTCGAACTCACGACCGTAATCGAGAAGGGGAGTGCCGGATGCAACGTGCGCATTCCAGATGCGAGCACCATCCAGGTGCATGGCGATTCCCAACTTCTGGCTCTCAGCACGAAGCTTTCGAATCTCATCTATAGATTGAACCGTTCCGCCGCCAAAGTTATGGGTGTTCTCTACTGCGATTGCAGTAGTAGAGACGAGATACGGACCAGAGTCTGGCTTTGCGATCTCAAGTGCATCATCCGCCTTGAGTCGCCCGTTGGGTGCGAGCCAGGTACGCGTAGTGATACCACTGAAGACTGCGCCAGCACCTAGTTCAGCGCGAACGATATGAGAGTTAGTCTCGGTGAGTAGCTCTTCTCCTGGCTTTACGAGAAGTTTGA
This sequence comes from Actinomycetota bacterium, assembly GCA_947452525.1. Lineage (GTDB taxonomy): Bacteria > Actinomycetota > Actinomycetes > Nanopelagicales > Nanopelagicaceae > PALSA-747. The sequence continues at coordinate 2,416 of CANGCW010000151.1, read as the reverse complement.
TTCCAAGTTGATTTGCAAGTGAGCCAGTTGGTGCAAAGAGACCGGCCTCTTTGCCGAACATCGCAGCGACGCGCTCTTCTAACGCATTGACCGTTGGATCATCGCCGTAGACATCATCGCCGACAGGGGAGTTAAACATCGCTTGTCGCATCGCATCGGATGGGCGAGTGACGGTATCTGAGCGTAGATCAATCATAATGAAGCTCTCCTAGGATCTCGGACTTTGGTTCTGCCTTAACAATAGCCACCATTGCGACGATGACGAGCGAGCCACCAAGAATAAGGCGGATAGTTATCTTCTCGTGAAGGACCATAATTCCAAAGAGGGCAGCGAAAATATATTCCATCGTCAAGATGATGCCGATGGTGGTTGCGGGCATAAAGCTCTGAGTCCAAGTCTGCACGATAAATGCAAAGGCGCTGGCGAAGATCGCGGTGTAGATGAGCGCTCTCCAGACTCCTGCATCCGGGGGCATATGGAAGCCGCTCTTCAAGCTAGCTAAGAAGCAGACAAGTGCGACCGTACCCATTTGGAGAACTGTGAGCGCATATGTATCGAGCGATGAGCTCCACTCGCTGAGTGCGATGATGTGTGCAGCAAAGACAACTGCACTGAGGAGGACTAAAAACTCACCAAGAAGTTCTTGATGGGCCAGCCCTAGACCGTTGAAGGAGAGAAGTCCAAGTCCAGCAAGGGCAAGTGCGACGCAGAACCACTGAAAACGTGTGACATGCTTCTTGAGAATGAATGCGGCAATCAGGGGCGTGAAGACCGCATATAGACCGGTAATGAAACCGGTCTTTGCGACCGTTGTCATCGTGAGACCAAAGGATTGAAGGATGTAGCCAATACCCAGGATTGTTCCGGCGATCACACCTTTTATTGCAAATGGTCGATCAATCTTCTTGAGAGATGAGGGTCTGAATGCGATCATCACCAGCGTGGCTATGAGGAATCGCCACGCGAGAAAGGAGTTCACGTCGAGACGTTGAAGAGTGTCCTTCATAACTACGAAGGCGCTTCCCCAGATACCTGCTACGGAGAGGAGAAGTACTACGAGAAAGGGCTTGTTCTGGTGGAGTTTGCTCACTTCTTGATCTTCGCTCTCATCTTCTTGAGCATTGCGACCTCTGCTCCGTGTTCAACCTCCTGGCCAGGGGTCTCGAGGATAAGCGGCGCGTTAACAACAGCGGGGTGGGCGAGGAGCTCCTCAAATGGCTTTGCACCAATTTCACCCTCACCGATATTTTGATGGCGATCTTTGAGTGCTCCGCAGACATCCATCGAATCATTTGCGTGGATAAGTTGAATTCGCTCAATTCCAACAATAGAGACGAGAAGATCAAGCGTCTCCGTCATTCCACCCTTCTTGGCAATGTCATGACCTGCTGCAAAGACGTGGCAGGTATCAAGACAGACGCCAACCTTTGGATGCCATTCGAGCGCATCAAAGTACTTCGTTAAATCATCAAGTTTCTTCACGAGTGATTGACCCTGACCGGCGGTTGGTTCAAGGAGAAGCCAAGGGTCCTCATCCGTTAACTTCTCGAGAACAGGCATCATGCCGTCGTGAATCTGCTTCCATGCTTGCGGAATATGGCTCTCATCAACCGCAGAACCGGTGTGAATGACAACGCCGAGCGCACCGATATCTCTTCCACGAGTGAGCGAGTAGGCAGTTGATGCCAACGAATTCTCATAAGTTGATTGGGTGGGAGAGCCTAGGTTGATCAGGAAGGGGGCATGCACATATGTCTCGATATCGTGCTCCACCGCGCGGGCACGGAAGGCCTCATCTGCCTCTGTATTTGCTGGTGGCATGGCCCAACCACGTGGATTCGAGGCGAAGACCTGAATTGCTTCAGAGCCGGTCTCGATCGCGTAATTGATTGAACGCTTCGCCATACCTCCGCTAGTAGGGGTATGTGCGCCAATGCGTGGTGTCATTGAGTAAGCCTAGCCGACAGTAATGGTGACCGTACTGCCTCGCTTGACCTGTTTTCCAACCTTTGGCGAGACGCTGACGACCTTCTTCACAGCCTTGGTACCGACCTTCTTCACTTTCACTACGAGCTGAAGGTTTTCCAGAGCGGTTGTCGCAGCTTTCTGCGTAAGTGAGAAGAGATTAGGGATGTAGACCAACTCAGGGCCTTGTGAGACAACGATATTGACTGTCGCGCCTGCTGGAGTTGGTGATGATCCATCCGGATCTTGTGAGATCACATACCCGGGCGCAACGGTGTCGCTATAACCAAAGGAGCTCTTGACGGAGAAGCCCGCATCGGTGAGTTCGGAGTTTGCTTGATCTCCACTCTTACCAACGTAAGAGGTGAGTGGGACGACTTGAACGCCCTTGCTCACCACAAGGTTAACAACTGAGTTTGCTCGAACACGCGTCTTTGCGACAGGAGTTGT
>CANGCW010000150.1 GCA_947452525.1 Actinomycetota bacterium | reverse complement strand
TGGCCTCGTCGAGCGTGTCATGAGTGCCAGTGGCGTTCCAGATGATCAGCCAATCGAATCGAAGATGGTTTCTAATGCGATTCGTTCAGCGCCGACCCAAGTTGAATCACTTAACTTTGAGATGCGTAAGAGCGTCTTGAAGTATGACGATGTGATGAACCGCCAACGTGAAGTTATCTATCGCGAACGTCGTGAAGTTCTTGAAGGTGAAGATATCTCTGAACTCGTTCAGAACTTCCTCTCCGAAACGCTCACTGCGTATGTCACTGCAGCAACAGCTACCGGTTTCCCAGAGCAATGGGATCTGGAAGAGTTGTGGAAGGCAGTCACCGCTATCTATCCAATCTCATTCACCATTGATGAGGTTGTTGCTGAGGTCCACGGACTTGGCGGACTTGATCATGACTTCCTCTTAAATAAAATCTTGGAAGATGCGAAGCACGCGTATGCCACACGTGAAAATTCACTGACCTCTGGCGTCATGCGCGAACTTGAGCGCAAGGTTCTGCTCTCCGTGTTGGATAGAAAGTGGCGCGAGCACCTCTATGAGATGGATTATCTCCAAGAGGGAATTGGGCTTCGCGCGATGGCGCAGAGAGATCCACTCGTGGAGTACCAGAAAGAGGGCTTTGATCTCTTTGCTGCAATGAGCGATGCGATCAAGGAAGAGCTCGTCGGGCTTCTCTTCCACGTTGAGGTTGATATTCAGATGCTCGAAGGCGCTCCAGCCGTAGAAGCCAAGGGAATTCAAGCTCCTGCTAAGCCAGAGGTGAATCAACTCCGTTACACGGCTGCTGATGTTGACGGCACTGTTGTTAATACCGGTGGAACTTCACGTAACGCTCCTTGCCCATGCGGTTCCGGCAAGAAGTACAAGCGCTGCCACGGGGCTTAATTACAAAAGTTGAAACTCAGTGCATAACCAGCGCTGATCCACGCCTTCAAAGCGGAGAACTAATGAACGAACGCGTTCATTAATACGAATCGTCACAGTTGTCTCTGCGATGCCTTCATGAGGTTGAGCGATGTATATCCGACGAATCTTGGGAAGGCTCTCAAAGATTCCAATCATGGAGAGCATCTTTAGGTGCACGAGGCGATGGCTCCATCGATCTAGCTGAGAGGCGGATCTTCGTCCACCAAGAATTTCAATAACGCTAATTACGTATCGAGTAACCCACCCCTCCAGTTCGGGAAGTTCATCAAGTGCGGATGGGCGTGGTGGATTCTCAGCATCGGGCTCCTCGCCCTCAATGAGATCTAGGGTTGGAACAAGGAAGAGTTTTGGCGTGATTCCTTGCGGGATAACGAGTGGTTGGCGGTTGGGGAAGAGGTCAAGGGTCGGCTGGAGGCGGAATATCGCAACCTCTGGGCTCGCCTCGTACTTGATGGGTGAGTAGTGATTTCTGACGGGTGAGTGAGTAGACATGAGCGAAGGCTCTTCGTCGGCCAGGTTATCAACATCATCCTTAAGGATGAGATGTCACCCAAGGCCCAGAAGTTATCAATGCCCATGCATATTCAATTACCTCATAACATCTCTACTCGAAGAGCCCTCATTATTGGCTCGCTCTGCCTCGCCCTTATCGGAGTTTTTGGACTCGCAGGAGCAGGGAGTCAATCAACACAATTCTGGAGCGCTGCTCATGACATACAAGTGGGTGAGAAGTTACATAGATCGGATCTCACAGCTATTAGTGCCTCCGCAGGAAATTCAGAGAGCCGATACATCCTCAGCAAGAAGAATCTAGAGGGTCAAGTTGCTCTCCGCTATATTGGCCAAGGGGAGTTGCTCCCATCAACTGCAGTGGGAAGTACAACCACGAAGAGTGGCATGAGGGACCTCGCACTCGGCATCCAACTCTCTGATCTACCGAGTGATTTAACGATCGGTGACATTGTTGATCTCTACTTAGTCCCGCGAGATACGCACGAACAGAGCGAGAAGATCTCATCAGGCATCTTCGTGGAACGAGTTGATGATCGAGGTAGGAGCCTTGGTGGCTCTGTAAATCTCACTCTCTCGCTTAAGGATGCAGATGTTATTTATATAACGGATGCAATCTCACTCGGAAGAATCGTGGTCGTCCGTCATGGCAAATGAGATTCCACGCCTGGAAGTCATTACAGCGATTGAAGATCGCGACCTTGAGGATTACGTCGCCCAATTGCTCTTCTCGCAGGGCTGGTCAATTATCTATCGCGCACTGGATGCAACATCGCTGCGCGAGATTCTCGCCTCTCGAGGGGGAGCCCGAACGATAGTTATTTACACATCTAACATGAGTGGTCTATCGAGTGATCTCTTACTCTTTCAAGAGGAGCTGAACTTCACCGCAATCTCATTAGATGCAATTCCGCTTGGCGAGAGAAATCCACATAACATTATGACTATCATCCGTGGATATGTAAGGGCTCCAATGATTCAGCAGGTGAAGCGGATGCGGCCAGAAGCTCCTGCGATGAAACAGAGACGAGTTATTACCGTGACCGGCACAACTGGAGCGCCAGGCAGGACCCTTCTTTCGATTGCACTGGCAGAGGAGTACTCGCTTACCCACACCCTCTCCTTAGTCGATGCAGATATGCGTTCGAGAACGTTGACTCGAACACTTCGCGGGAAGTCCACCCCATATGAGATTGCATCTCTTGATCCCTCCGTTCGACCATCTTCTCTTCCTGAGGTGGGTAATCGCGATATCTCACTCGTTGACCTGGGAACGCTGCCACCGCTCGGTGACTTAGTAAATGACCGGCGTTGGCAGGCCATTCTCACCCACAACATCTTGCAGGCGACTTCACATCTCCTCTTCGTCTGTAAACCAACGGTTGCGAGTATGGAAGAGGTCCGTGAGTTCGTCCATGAATTCCCATTGCTCCTCCAATCAACTCCGATCACCTTTATCTGTGTAACTCAGAGCCTGCAGAGGAGTACGAGAGAGGCGTTAAGTACATTCGATTCCATCCTCGCCGCTAGCAGGCGGGCAGTGATCCAACACCGCCTCTTGGTCGATTCCGGGCTGAATATCCCGCTTCTCTCCACCCCTACAAGGAGCAAAAAGGAGATTGCTAAGATTGCGCTCTCGCTCATCTAATCGAGCGACTAGTGAATGGGGAAGCATGAGTTCTCGGTACGCC
>CANGCW010000149.1 GCA_947452525.1 Actinomycetota bacterium | reverse complement strand
AGGCGTGCGATTTCAATATCTGCAAATGCAACTGCTTGGGTATCGAGTGTGATCGTCTCATCAGAGACCTCAGTAATGCGTCCTTGGATCTTCTCGCCCGTTACGACGAGATTTACTAGTCGGCCAATATTCTTTTTAAAATGGCGAAGTAGCGTCAGTGGTCGGTCGATTCCAGGAGATGAAACCTCTAACGTGAAGGGATCATCGCCAAGCTCGCTCATATTCTCTACGACCTCTGAGATTTGGCGTGAGATACCCGTAACTTCATCGAGTGAAAGATGTCTATCGCTATCGATTAATACCGTCACTAGAGATCTGCGGCCCGCTGGAGTAATTGTCACCTCCTCCAGGTATCCACCCTCGGCCTCAATAACGGGACGAATGGAATTGGAAATTAGCTCTACCTGGTGCTTCATACAACCGCCTCTATTAAATTGGTATTAAGTTTTTTACTGATGGAGCCAATCATAACCCACTTTTGCAATGAGTAAAAAAGTGACGAAGAGGAAGGTCTTTCGGACAAGGGCGGAGCCGCCCCTCACTGCAAGTCGCGCCCCGAAGATTGCCCCAGTGACATTTGCGAAGGCAAGAATCAGCCCAAGGTGCCACCAGATGTGGCCAGTCCGTTGGAAGGTAATAATCGCTGCGATATTTGTTGCGATATTTACTAACTTCGCTGTAGCCGAGGCCTTGAGAAATTCATATCCGATGACCCCAACCAGGATAAAGAGCAGGAATGAGCCGGTGCCAGGGCCAAAGATTCCATCGTAGAAACCGAGAAGCAGCCCGCAGATTCCTACAACCACTCTTCGAGTTGGGATTGTGAAACGAAGATTCTCTGTCATTCCGAAATGCGGACGACGCCAGGTGTACAGGGCAACCAAGATCAGCAGAACAACAAGAATCGGGCGGAAGATGTCTGCCGGAAAGCTTGATGCTAATTGCGCACCCACCATTGAACCAATAAAGGCCGGTATCGCCATGGATGCAGTGAGGTGGAGATCAGGTTTGATTCTCTTAAAGTAGGTAAGAGCAGATGAGGAAGTGCCAAAGACTGATGGAATCTTATTTGTACCGAGAATCATCGCAATCGGCTTCTCATGAATACCGATGAGCAGGGCGGGAAGTTGGATTAACCCACCGCCACCTGCCATCGCATCAACAAAACCGGCAAAGCCTGAGGCAGTTGCAAGGAGAAGCCAGGTCGCAATCGACATAAGGCGTTAGGCGAGAACTCGAGTCTGAATCTCCTTGGCAGCACCTTCAGCAGAAATCTCCACCTTCTCACCGCTCTTGCGGTAACGGAATTCGATCTTTCCATCAGCGAGCGCTTTTCCGACGATGACGATAAATGGAATTCCGATGAGTTCGGCATCCTTGAACTTCACACCTGGGCTTGCATCGCGGCGGTCATCAAACATCACGCGAAGTCCAATAGATTCACACTCTTTCGCGATCTGCTCTGCGGTATCAAATGGCAGGTCATCGCGACCTGTAGCAACAATATGGATATCTGCTGGGGCAATCTCGCGTGGCCAGATAAGACCAATCTCATCGTGGTTCTGCTCTGCAATCGCAGCCACGGCACGCGATACGCCAATGCCATATGAACCCATGGTGACAACCTGAGATTTGCCATCCTTATCAAGAACGGTGAGATCAAGTGCCTGTGCATACTTGCGACCGAGTTGGAAGATATGACCGATCTCGATTGCGCGATCAATAACAACGGGAGTCTTACATTCAGGGCAGATATCTCCTGCGCGAACTTCAGCTGCCTCAATGTACTCATCAACGATAAAGTCACGACCTGCTACGACATAACGAGTGTGGGTATCTTTAATATTTGCACCGGTGACCCAGTGTGAACCTTCAACAACGCGAGGATCTGCGTAAAGGGTGAGACCCAACTTCTTCGCATCTTGTGGTCCAACGTAGCCCTTCACAAGACCTGGACGCTTTGCAAAATCTCCCTCTTCAAAGAGTCGAAGATCTTGAACGCCCTTGAGGTTTGCACCAAGACGCTTCAAATCAACTTCGCGATCGCCTGGAACAAGTACAGAAATTGGCTGATCATCTGCCATTAGCAAGATGTTCTTCAGCGTCATCTCTGCGGTGTAACCGCCACCGAAGGTCGCATTCATCAGATCAACAAGTGAATCAATGGTTGGAGTATTGGGAGATGCAAAGTTCTCCATCGCTGGCGCAGTATCGCCAGTGTAAGGATCAACCTTGGTCACCATCGCTTCAACATTTGCAGCGTAACCACACTTCTCGCAGAGAACGTAGGTATCTTCACCGGTTGGGCAAGGCGCTAAGAACTCTTCCGACTTTGAACCACCCATTGCGCCAGCTTGCGCTGAGACGATGTTGAATGAGAGACCAAGGCGGGTGAATGTCTTCACATATGCATCGCGGTGCGCCTGATACGAGGTTTGAAGTCCTGCATCATCAATATCAAATGAGTACGAATCCTTCATGATGAATTCGCGGCCACGGATAATTCCTGAACGTGGACGAGGCTCGTCGCGGAACTTTGCTTGAATCTGATAGATCGAGAGCGGAAGATCCTTATATGAGGAGTATTCGCCCTTCACCATCAAGGTGAACATCTCTTCATGGGTTGGTCCAAGGAGGTAATCATTCTTCTTGCGATCTTGGAGGCGGAAGAGTTCTGGACCGTACTCGCTCCATCGATTGGTTCGCTCGTATGGCTCCTTAGGAAGCAGCGATGGGAAGTGGACTTCCTGGAAGCCTGCTCCATCCATCTCTTCACGGATAACGCGCTCGATATTTCTAAATGTCATGTAGCCAAGCGGCAACCATGAGTAGATACCTGCTGCGATGCGGCGGACATAGCCTGCACGTACTAATAGGCGGTGGCTTGCAACCTCAGCATCTGCTGGGTCGTCGCGGAGGGTTCGAAGCAGGAGGCTAGACATTCTCAACATGGGTGAACCCTATCTGCTCTAACTAGTGCGCTTATTTAACGTTAACTGTTGGCTCACCTGATGGAACGCCTGCGCGCTCCATCTCTTCAGCCAGGCGCATCGCCTCTTCAATGAGAGTCTCAACGATTGCAGACTCCGGAACGGTCTTGATGACCTCGCCCTTAACGAAGATCTGACCCTTTCCATT
>CANGCW010000148.1 GCA_947452525.1 Actinomycetota bacterium | reverse complement strand
CCAATTCCAAGATGAAGTGCGCGAACGATGGGGCGAAACTGATGCCTTTAAGCAATCCGCCGCACGCACATCAAAGTACACACAAGCAGATTTTCATGCTGCAAAGGTCGACCAGGAGGCAGCGACAGAGTTATTCGTATACGCCTACGGCAATAGTTTGCCTATCAATTCAGAGAAGGCACAAGCTGCCGTTATTGCCCACCGTGAAGCGATTTCAAAGTGGTTCTACGACTGCACCATTGAGATGCAGAAACAGCTCGCAGTTATGTACATCTCTGACCCACGATTCAAAGAGTATTACGACGGGCGGGTACGAGGTTTAGCGCAGTACGTCCACGATGCAATTCAAGCCCAGTAGCGACTAGGCCTTTTCGGAATCAATAATGATCTGATCTTTTTTGGTCACAACCAGATAGATAACCAGAGCAAGAATTGCACTGAGGAAGATGTAACTCGTATTAGTGGTACCAAGTCCCCAGCCGCCATATTTCGGATCGTTCTGCGCCATTTGATCGCCAATCGCAGCTCCCAGTGGGCGGGTCACGACATAGACCGCCCAGAAGGCGAAGACATGATTGATGACGTTGAAGCGCCACAAGAGGCTCAGGACCACGATTATTCCGGCGAAGATGAAGAATGAGATTCCGTAACCGAGATTGAATCGCTCGGCTATTAGATCGCCGACTCCGGTACCTAGTGCAAAGGTGAAGAGAATGGTGAGCCAGTAGAAGGCTTCACGCTTGTTCGTGTAGATGCTGTGAATTGAAAGTGTGCGCTCCGATAAGTACCAGAAGAGAAAGGTAAGGGCGAGCAAGAGGCCCCAAATAAGGCTCGAGAGCAACAATGAGACATTGAAATTATCGGTCAAGTTATCCGTGAAGAGAGTGCCAGCAATTGAAATCAACACGACGACTAACCAGTACAGAACGGGTTTATATGTGGCGGATTTAAATTGGAGTCCGAGCACAACAATGAGCGCAGCAATGGTTGCGAGCGTCGTTCCATTAAGGCCAAACCCGAGAGTGTTATTCAGATAATCAGCAAAAGTCTCACCGACTGTTGTGCAGAGAACTTTAATAATCCAGAAAAACACAGTCACCTGCGGGACCTTTACGAGGAGTCGGTTATCGTGAAAGGCCTTGTGCAGATGATCTTGGGTGTTTTCCATTGGCCAAGGCTAAGGCAATCGATGCCATAAAGCCGAACTCTCACCTCAAAGCAACCTGAGAGAATCACGTTTCGTCGACCGACGAGTCCCACCACAAGAGCCTCTTATGCAGTTAGTTCCAGCAATAACCGCTCTACCCGAGCTTTAATCTCATCTCGAACGTTACGCACGAATTCAAGATCCTGACCTGCAGGGTCTTCAAGAACCCAATCTTCGTATCGCTTACCCGGGAAGAATGGACAGGCATCGCCACAGCCCATTGTGATGACCGCATCGGCCTCCATCACAGCCTCGGTTGTGAGCACCTTTGGCTGTTGGTTCGCAATATCTATACCAACCTCGGCCATTGCAGCTACCGCTACTGGATTGATGGAATCTTTCGGCGCGGAGCCAGCAGAGAGAACTTCCACCTTTTCCCCACCCAACTCGCGCATAAAGCCAGCGGCCATCTGTGACCGACCTGCATTGTGAACACAAACGAACAGGACTGTCGCCTTTTTACTCATTCCGATTCCCTCTTCTCTGCGCTCTTAAAGTAATTTCCGATAGCCGTTCCGAGAATTGCACCAAGAATCTGTGCCACGACAAATGCTCCAACGGATTTCAATGCGATACCGGAAAAGGTATCGCTAACGGAGCGCGCCAAGGTAACGGCAGGGTTAGCAAAGGATGTCGATGAGGTGAAGAAGTAGGCGCTACCAATCCACCCTGCGATCACCACGGGGGCCAAGTGCGCCTTACTTCCAGTGAGCACTTGAATAAGGAACAGTAGCCCAGCCGTTGCAATTACTTCGCCGAGCCAAATGGCGGTACCAGTTCGAATATGGTGTGAAGGGAAGTACGCCGGATGCTTGTACATCAGATTTGCGATCATTGCGCCTGCGATTCCACCGGCACATTGCGCAGCGATCAAAGCGATGGCCTCCGAAAGCGAAAGGCGCTTCTGTGCCCACTCCGATATAGATACAACTGGGTTGAAATGAGCACCGCTGACTGAGCCGAAGATGTAGATAAGGATTCCAAGTGCAAGGACGGTAGATACCGCATTAATTAACAGCTCCACGCCGAGATCAGGACTCATCTGAACCGCCATCGCACCAGAACCTACAACTACCATCACCAATATTCCCGTGCCGAGGAATTCAGCTACAGCTCGCTTCAACCTCATACTATTTACCCAAAGCCAAATTGAAAGTTACTCCGACCAAAATGATCCCAAGCGTCACTGTGGCAAAGTAGGCGGCCAGTAGCTTTGGCTTCATCACCTTGCGCAGCAACATTGCTTCGGGCAGAGATAGCGCTGTGACGCTCATCGAGAAGGCTAAGAGAGTGCCCATGGGCATTCCTTTTTCGGAGAGTGCGGTAATAATCGGAATAACGGTTGCTATGCCCGAATAGAGCGGGACACCGATGGCTGTCGCAGCTAAGACGCCAACTACTGGTCCCCACGATGCGATGTGTTGAATTGCAGAGGTAGGAACCCAACCGTGAATAAGTGATCCGACTGCAACGCCGATAAGAATGTAGACGAAAGTGGTTTTCACAGTATCTTTTGCCTCGTTGAGGGCTGCATCCGCACGCTTTGCTAACGAAGGTTTGATCACTCGTCCCGATGCATCAATGACGTTGAGACTCTTAACGGGCGTTACCTCAGTGAGGCTTGGCTTCGCGTATTTCCGGAGTGCAATTCCAGCACCTACGGCGATCGCAAATCCCATTCCCGCATAAGCACCAGCAATCCCCCAGCCAACAGTGGATGCCAACATAATGACTGCAATCTCATTCACCAGTGGGCTTGCGACCAAGAATGACATTGCCTGACTAACCGGAACTCCTGCGCGAACAAAGCCGGTGAAGACCGGAACAGCACTACATGAACAAAAAGGGGTTGCCATACCAATTCCGGCCGCGACACCGTGTCCGCGGAAGGAGTTCACCTTCTCCATGTGGCTACGAACGCGATCTGCATCGATGAACGATCT
>CANGCW010000147.1 GCA_947452525.1 Actinomycetota bacterium | reverse complement strand
GTATGAGCAAGAGAGATAACCTCAATATCCCTAACTTCCTCACCGTTCTCCGCCTGATTGCTGTTCCATTCTGCGCATACGCGCTCTTCAAGAACGGCGGCGATGATTCAACATGGCGCGTGATCGCCTGGTGTGGCTTCTTCCTCGTTGGACTCACTGATTTCTTTGATGGTCGTTTAGCTCGCTCTCGTAACACCATTACAAGTCTCGGTACATTCCTCGACCCGGTTGCAGATAAGGTCGCAATCGGAACAGCGATGATCGGGTTGAGCATCCAAGGGAAGTTATGGTGGGCAGTGACTGTCATCATTCTCCTCCGCGAAATCGGCGTAACTCTTCTTCGCGTTGCTGTGATTAAGGGCGGAGTCATCCCTGCAAGTAAAGGTGGAAAGTTAAAGGCGATGATGCAGGGATTTGGAGTCGGCTTCTACATCCTGCCATTGCCGCACGTCCTCAATGCGCCACGCGATATCTTTATGGCAGCGACGGTCGCCATCACACTGAGCACCGGCTTTGACTACTTTAAGAAGGCGCTCTCTCGTGGCTGAGGATCTCCTTACTCCGCTCATCAAGAAGATGCGCAAGCTCGGGCTAACTGTCGCAACTGCAGAGTCCATCACCGGTGGTGGACTTGGCGAACTCCTCACCTCCATCCCTGGATCCTCCGAAGTCTTCCTAGGCGGAGTAATTACCTACTCAGATTCCAGCAAGGTCGCCTTGCTCTCTATCCCTCGCCGCACGATCAATAAAGAGACGGCGGTCTCAGAGGCGGTTGCACGTCAGATGGCTGAAAACGTTCGCACCCTCTTTAAGTCTGATTTTGGAATCTCAACTACAGGAGTTGCCGGTCCAGGTAAGGCATACGGTCAGAAGGCAGGTAGCGCCTGGATTGCGATCGCCAGCAAGCGGGAGACTGTTGCGCTCCAGCTCTCCCTCGGCGGGGACCGCGGCGCCGTTCGACAGGCAGTTAATGAGAGTGCAATCGCCGCCTTTACGCGTATTCTTGCTCCATGACACTTCTGCGCACATATGTAGGCGGGGCACTTCGCGCTGCTCGCCTCGCGCAGTCGCGCTCACTCCGCGAAGTCGCCAAGTCAGCCCGCGTATCACTTGGTTATCTCTCGGAAGTCGAACGCGGACAGAAAGAGCCATCGTCAGAGTTACTTAACTCGATCTGTGACGCTCTTGGAATATCGCTTTCATCGTTGATGAGCGATGTTGCGCTATCGATTCACTCCGCGCCGGCCCCAACTCTTACCGTTGCAAGGGATGCTGCCTAACTCGCAGACCTCTCATGGCGAGTGCGTAGTAATCGCTGAAAATTATGGCTATTCCATCGAAATCCCGAATCGCAATCCTTGCTGGAGCAAAGAAGGTTGTTGCTGAGGTCGGAAGTTACGAATCAAATATGATCGATATTGCAGATCGAGCCGAGGTCTCTCGCGCCACTATCTACAACCATTTTGTTGATAAAGAAGAGATGATGAAGACTCTCCTTGCATCTGAAGTTGATCGTCTGCTTAACGGTGCAAAGTCTCAGCAGAGCAAGGTCGCAGCTCTTTCATTCCTCTCTCAGGAGATCTCTTCAGATACAGCGCTCGCAAAGATGGTTGAGACTGACCATGATGAGATTGTTGCTCTCATGATGATTAGCGATGACCCACTCTGGATCTATATCCATAGAGAGTTAGCAACGCTCTTTCAGGCAGGGGAGAGCGAAGTAGGACTCATAATTCGTTGGTTATTGGCGCAGATAACTTCTCCACTCACACCAGAGCAGTCTCAGATTCAAGCAACTGCACTTGCACGATTACTGTGAGAATTACTGAACTTCGCGAGCGCATCTCGCTCTACTTCTCTGATCCCATTACATATTCGCAGGACATAGTCCATAGTGAACTTGGTGGCCGTACCGTGAATGAGGCGTTGGCATCGGGTATGGAGCCGCGCGAAATCTGGTTAGGCGTTGTTGCGCATAATCCCGAGATGCCTGCGAAGTTTCGTTAATGGCTAGCGTGCCAGAGCTTGAGACGAAACGATTAGTGCTCCGTCATTGGCTGGAAGAAGATATTGCGCCTTGGATTGCGATGAATCAAGATCCAGAGGTGATGGAATTCTTTCCTTCTTTGCTTACTGAAGATGCCGCACGAGAGATGGCAGCGCGCCTGCAGAATAAATTAGAGACTGCAGACCGGGGACTCTGGGCGGTGGAAGTTAAAGGCGGCGAACGCTTCATCGGATTTATCGGGTTATCGATTCAAGATCTCGGACTGCCATTCACTCCCTGCACAGAGATTGGTTGGCGATTGAAGCGAAGCGCGTGGGGCCATGGCTACGCCACAGAGGGAGCAAAGGCTGCCCTCCGCTTTGGGCTAGAGAAGCTCGACCTCGAGACGATCTACTCCTTCACGGCAGAGAAGAATCTCCGCTCGCAGGCGGTGATGGAGCGGATTGGCCTCATCCGGCGCCCGGAGCTCTCCTTCGCCCATCCTCGGATCGACCCGGAGAGCCCACTCTCCGCTCACCTCACCTTTTCCACTCCCTCTGAACGGGCGTAAGTAGCCTCAGTTCGCGTGTCGCAGGGGTGCTATTCGAACAGATGTTCGGTATCGTTCACCTTGTCTTACCCGTCCGCGAGGATAGGCGAGATATACCCAGCCAGAGCGGTTCCACACTTCCGCAGAAGATTCATCTTCGCCGTCGGTGGACTTCCGTACCTTCTGGACCGAATGAGACGCCGAGAGGCGTTGTGATGAACGATGAAAGGTTCACAGATGGCTACAGATAAATCTGATAGCAAAACTGAAAAAGCAACACAAGAACGCGCCAAGGCGCTAGATACAGCCCTCGCCCAAATCGAACGTCAATTCGGTAAGGGTTCCATTATGAAGATGGGCGACCGTGGCCCAGTTGTGATGGAAGTTATTCCAACCGGATCTATCGCACTCGATATCGCACTCGGTATCGGCGGATTGCCACGTGGTCGTATCGTGGAGATCTACGGACCAGAATCTTCAGGTAAGACAACTGTTGCACTCCATGCGATTGCAAATGCACAGCGCAATGGCGGCATCGCTGCATTTATCGATGCAGAGCATGCGCTCGATCCAGAGTATGCGCGTAAGCTCGGCGTAGATATCGATGCGCTCCT
>CANGCW010000146.1 GCA_947452525.1 Actinomycetota bacterium | reverse complement strand
TATGCGAAGAAGGTGATTGAGAATGCAAAAGCGCTCGCTTCAGCCCTTGAGGGTGAAGGAATGCGCGCGGTTTCAGGTGGAACACAGACCCACCTCGCACTCATGGATATTCGTGGAACAGGTGTCACCGGCAAGGTCGCAGATATGCGCGCTGGACTCTCCGGCATCACACTTAATAAGAATGCAATCCCATTCGATCCAGAGACTCCTGCAGTAACGAGCGGAATTCGCGTTGGTACACCTGCAACAACAACACAGGGTATGGGCGTTCCAGAGATGAAAGAGATTGCATCTCTTATCTCACGTGCAATTAAGGATGGAGAAGATGAGGGTAAGGCAGCAGGAATTCGTGCAGATGTATCGGCACTTACTGCGCGCTTTCCAGTCTATCCTCGCAAGTAATTTCGCATGCGTGAATTTCTCTTAACAAGCGCCTTCGCGGGTGTTCTCTGTTTTCTCTTAACTCCACCTATTCGTGACTTTGCGTTGCGTGCAGGTGCGTATATCGGAATCCGAGATCGCGATATGCACGAGAAGATCACTCCACGTTGGGGCGGAATCGCGATGTGGGCGGCGATGTCGATTGTCTTCCTGGTAGTCGGTCATCTTCCACTCGTGGGTCAATCATTTGGTCGTGAGGCGCGTGGAATCTTCCTCGCCGGAACATTCATCATGTTGCTCGGTCTACTCGATGATCGCTATGACCTTGATTCAGTAACGAAGTTTGCAGGCCAAGCGCTTGCTGGCGGAATTCTCTTGCTCCATGGTGTGCAGATTCTCTGGCTCCCAATCAATGGCATCTTTACATTGCCGGCCAATATCGGCCAGCTCTTAACCGTGATCTTCGTAATAGTCGTTATTAATGCGGTGAATTTCGTTGATGGACTCGATGGGCTTGCGACGGGAATCGTTGCAATCTGCGCCAGTGCTTTCTTCGTCTTCTCATATGTTCTCGCGGTAGTAAATGGGTTCAGCCGCGCTGGCGCTCCATCACTCATCACCGCTGTGATGATTGGCGTCTGCCTTGGCTTCCTACCGCACAACTATCACCCAGCAAAGATCTTCATGGGCGACTCTGGTGCGATGTTCCTTGGACTTCTCCTCGCAGCATCTGCAATCACTCTCACCGGACAGATCGATATTAATGCCATCTCTGAGAGTTCAACGCTGACCTGGTTGCCACTTCTTCTCCCATTTACAATTTTGGCAATTCCACTTCTCGATCTGATTCTCGCGATCGTCAGACGCCTTCGCGCAGGACGTTCTCCATTCTCTTCGGACCGTGAACATCTTCACCACAAGCTCTTGAACCTTGGAATGTCCCATCGCAGAACGACTTTCATTCTCTACCTATGGACTGCGATGTTTGCCTTCCCAACAGTGATCGCAGCATTTGAGCCCTTGTGGATTGCAGGACTTGTCGCAGGTGCAATGGCGCTTGCTTCTGTTGGATTGATCGTGGAGGGCAAGCGCGCATGAAGAGCAATGATCGCCTTATGTGGTTAGGCACGCTCGTCCCAGCTTTGGTTACCGCGGCGGTCTGCGTGGCAATCTCGGGATTGGTCGGCAACTCAGCTGGTCTCTATGGCGCCCTGCTCGCTAGCGTCGTTGTCATTATCTTCTTCTCGGTTCACCTTGTGGTGAGCGCAGTCTCGAAAGATA
The DNA here is from genome assembly GCA_947452525.1 of Actinomycetota bacterium. GTDB lineage: Bacteria > Actinomycetota > Actinomycetes > Nanopelagicales > Nanopelagicaceae > PALSA-747. The sequence goes on along the minus strand of CANGCW010000146.1, from coordinate 1,503 downwards.
TCGACCCCATTGCGACGATGGGCCTCGCCATGTTCTCCTACTTTGCCAAGGTGCTCTTGATGGCTGGATTTCTCATCCTCATCTCCAAGGTGACGAAGCCGGAGGCGGTCAGCCGTGGCGCCTTTGGAGCGAGCGCAATCGCCATCTCCATCGCCTGGCTGGGGGGCGAGATCCGCGCCTTTACCAAGCTGAAGCTCCACCTGCCGCTCCCGCCAAAGTAGCCACAGAGCGAAATAGACCGGACTCCACCCTGCTCGCTAGACTCACGGCAGTTAACCCTCGGTCGGTATGTTTATGGAGGTCCCTCGTGGCATCAAATGATGAAGGCGCACTCTGGTCCATCTTTGGATACCTCATCTCAGGGCTCCTGATCTGGGGCGGCATCGGCATGGCTCTGGACCACTGGTTCGATAAGGGTCATCACTGGTTCACTTTGGGCGGATTCCTTCTAGGCATGGGCGCCTCGCTCTACCTCGTCTGGCTCCGTTTCGGCCGCGAGTAGTTAGCAGTACAGCAGTCCGGTTTGGGTTTTAAGGCGCTTCCTATTAGGGTTACGGCGTCTAATTCGAGAAGTTATGGGAGATCGAGTGCGCTCGTTCCAGTTCAGTGGTGAGGGATTTGTCCCACCTAGTACAGCCGACTTCAATTTGCCTCCGGCCTTTGGCCATAGCGAGTACACAACGAAGCCGATCTTCCTCGTCTTCCTCTCCATCATTGTTGTCTCAGCATTCTTTATCTTGGCCTCACGCAAAGCTGCAGTTGTGCCAAGTAAGCTCCAATTCGTAGGCGAATCGGTCTACTCATTCGTCCGCCACGATCTTGGCGAAGAGATCATCGGCCACGAGTTCATGCGCTTCGTGCCATTCCTCTTCACACTCTTTACCTTCGTTATTACAAATAACGTCTTCGGAATTGTGCCGTTCTTGCAGTTCCCAGCGATGTCACATGTGGGCTTCCCATATGTACTCGCACTCTTCTCATTCTTTATCTTCCACGCAGTGGGTATTAAGAAGCAGGGCCTTGGTAAGTACCTCAAGGGCATCGCATTTATGCCAGGCGTTCCAAAGTTCGTTTACATCCTTCTTACACCGATTGAGATCGCGACCTTCTTTATCGTACGCCCGCTGACTCTCTCACTCCGTCTCTTTGCAAATATGTTTGCTGGCCACCTACTTCTTCTCGTCTTCATCACCGGTGGCGATTACATGCTCCATGATTCACATACCTTCCTCAAGATCCTCTCTCCTTTCTCATTCACCATGGGAATTGGAATGACCTTCTTCGAATTTATGGTGCAGTGCCTCCAGGCCTACATCATTACGCTCCTCACAGCGCTCTTCATCGCAGGTGCGCTCGCTGACGAGCACTAAGAGCAACAACTAGTTCAACAAAAAAAAGCGCGAAGTGGCTCCCGCTACTACGTGAAACTCGAAAGAAAGGCAACAAAGATGCACGGCACACTCAACCTGGTCGGTTATGGCCTATCTGCAATCGGACCTGCTA
>CANGCW010000145.1 GCA_947452525.1 Actinomycetota bacterium | reverse complement strand
GCATAATAACTCTTTCCAATAATCTGGAAGCCGGCGCAGATTGCGAGGAGAACTGCGCCGTTTTCAATAGTGGCGGCGAAGAGACTTCGATTCAGTGCATCGGTGCTAAGAACCTGCGCTGCATCTTCCGCACCGCCAAGTAGGTAGATATCACCCGTTGTAGGAACCGGATCGCGATAGGAGATATCGATAATGCTTGCGCTCACTCCACGTGCGTTCGCACGGAATGCGAGTACATCTGCATTTCCTCTATCACCGTATGTTCCTAGAAGTTCATTATGAACACGGATGATGGATAGTTCGCTCTTCGGCATTACATCACCAACCCATGAAACGCGGTATAGGCGGCGAGAACTTCGATCTCACCGCTGCCAAAATGGGAGATAACGTCATCAAAGTTATTAACCAATACTGCTTTTATGCCTTCTACGTGGAGGCGGTAGGCGAGATCGATTCCGCGCTCCCCTGTTACAAGAACCTCTTTACCTGCCAGGCTTGCGAAGGAGATATCCCAGATCCACGATGTATCGATGCCATCGACTTCGCGGGCGTTGAGAATGAGAGCGACTCGATTGTTCTCTACTCCACTAAGCGCTTCACTCCATGATGCGGGATTCTTGGTAAGACGGAAGGAGGCCTTTACAGATCCAAAGCTCTTCTCTACGCGACGTTCCATCTCACGAAGATTCTTCTCAGAAGAGGCGGTAACTCCAAACTTCTTTGCTACTACGCGAGCGAGCTCCGAGTTTCGATGTGCGGCGGTACCTGCTTCAAGCTCGAAATCTGCTGCGGAGTTAGTGAGGCCGCACTCAGATGAGTACTTTCCTCCGCTCCAATCCATGTAACTTCCACATGCCGGACAGACGGCGCCATCCTGGTGTGGACGACCACCAAATGAGACAGATGTGCTCTTATGGGCTCCCTGTAGCGCGTAGTTGATAAATGGATCGTCGATATCGCCGATGAACTCTGTGGTGGGTGCGCTCTCGACCATGGTGCGCCAACGATCAGCAACTCTCTTTACCTCATGCATCCGATGGAGTTGATCGCGGGTGAGATTGAGCAGCAATACATACTCTGGGTTTGTCGCCTTAACTACCTCTGGCAGGTGGAGCTCATCAACTTCAAGAACCGCGAGCGCGCTTCGCTTCATGAGCGCTGTTGCAGATCCTCGGGTGAGGTTAGAGCCAGATGGCGATGTTGCGACTCGTCCAAGAACACGCAGGAGCGAGACAATCTCTTTCGTGGTGGAGGTCTTTCCATTAGTTCCAGAGACGAGCACAATCCTGCGATTCTTACTGAGCTCTCTCAGCGCATCAGGAGCCAACTCCAAGAGAATGCGACCAGGAAGGGTCTCGCCTGGCCTTCTCAAGAGTTTGCGAGAGATCACGCCAGCCGTACTCGCCACAAGGAGCGCGAATCGCAGGCGGGTTTTCATAAGGTGAAGCGTAGCGAGCCTTCGGAGTAATAAAATGCGCTGTGATTGCATTTGAGACCGGCCTACTTGGCGTTGGCCACGGCGGCATCGGCCGTGAGGCGGAAAGTCTCTACTCCGCTCTGCAACTTTATGACGAGGTCGTGGCCCTCACCTGGCCCGACGGTGAAACACACATTGATCCCGCGCTCAAGCAACGAATTCAACGAAAATTCGCAATGGGTTTCACCTATCTCACTGGCAAGTCGTGGCGCCTGCGCACGCCGAGAGGCTCAACGCTCTTCCTCCCGCAAGTTCTCCCCTTCACCGGCAAGAGCGATGTTGTAGTCCGCCTCCACGATCTCTTCCCCATTACAAACCCCGAATGGTTCACTGACCGTTCAATCAAACTCTTTACTCGATCACTTCGTAATTTGGTACGTAACGGCGCTTATTTTCTCTGCGATTCACGCACAAGTGAGATCGAATTGCTCAAACTCTATCCAGAAGCGAAGACCCTCGGCGTTGCCCATTGTTATATCCCGCCACTGAAGAGCGCCGAAGAGTGCGGGAAGTGCCACGGTTGCACCTTTGATTACTCATCAAAGTTCTTCCTCTCCGTCGGAACGATTGAACCGCGGAAGAACTACCCCTTCCTCGTTTCGTTGGTCCGTAAATATCCGCAATTTCGCATCGCCGTAGTCGGAAGACCAGGCTGGAAGAGCGATGAGGTTCTCTTTAACCTCCGCAATACACCGGGTATCGCTTACCTTGAATATATCTGCGATGGCGCGTTGAAGAAGCTGTATGCCTCTGCCCATGCATTTCTCTCGCCATCACTCTCTGAAGGATTTAATATCCCGGCATGCGAAGCTGAAAAGTTCGGTCTTCCGGTATTGCTGAGTGATATCGAAGTTCACCGCGAGCTTCATCCTGAAGAAGAGCTACTTCCACTGGGAGATATCACCGTCTGGAAGAGCGCGATGGCAATCAATTTTGTGAAACGCGAACCAAAGGTCTTTCCAACATTTGAAGAGTATGCCGCGGAGATTAATCAGTTACTGCAGAGCAGGGGCGTCAGGTAGTTCGATGCCTGCGGCTTTTGCCTCAACGCGAAGATCATTCGCAACCATCAACTTCACCAGCTCGGGGAACTTAGTCTTAGCCTGCCAGCCGAGAACACTATTCGCCTTACTGGAATCACCGACAAGGAGATCAACCTCGCTCGGACGCATGAAGCGTTCATCCTGCTTAACAAATTCCATCTCTCGACCTGCAAGACCTGCATGAGCGAAGGCTAATTCGAGGAATTCGCGGACAGAGTGGGTCTCACCTGTTGCAATAACAAAATCTTCTGCCTTCTCTTGCTGAAGCATCAACCACATCGCTTCAACGTAATCTCCTGCATAACCCCAGTCACGTTGAGGTGAGAGATCGCCTAGTAATAACTGCTTATCAAGGCCTAATCGAATTCGTGCCGCTGCGCGTGTGATCTTGCGAGTAACAAACTCATGTCCGCGGCGTTCACCTTCGTGATTGAAGAGAATTCCGCAGGCAACGAACATGTTGTAGGCCTCGCGATAATTCACAGATGCGTAATGTGCGAAAGTCTTTGCAACTCCATAAGGAGATCGTGGATGGAATGGCGTCTCTTCACTCTGTGGCGTCTGGCGGACTCGACCGAACATCTCAGAGCTTGATGCCTGATAAATCTTTGTCTTTTCAGAAACTCCCGTTAGACGCGCTGCCTCAAGGAGACG
>CANGCW010000144.1 GCA_947452525.1 Actinomycetota bacterium | reverse complement strand
CCTACCTGCAATCTATCGTCATTGGACTTCTACAGGGCGTAACAGAGCTCTTCCCAATCTCAAGCCTCGGCCACGCTGTTCTGTTGCCAGCATGGCTGGGTGGGTCGTGGAAGATTTTTGCTGCCTCTGACCAATATTTGCTGGTCACTATCGCATTTCACTTGGCGAGTGCCCTAGCTCTCTTCCTAGTCTTCTCGAAGCGATGGTTCCGCATCATTAGTACAACTCTCACCTCCCTTCGACGCGGAGAATTTGTCGGAAGTGGAATTCAATTGCTCGCGCGGCTAGTCATCGGAACAATTCCCGTCGCCATTCTTGGAAAACTTTTTAGCGATTCTCTTCAGAAGTCATTCGGGGCACCGCTACGCGCAGGAATCTTCCTCGCGATCAACGGATTGATCCTCTTCGGAGTTGAGCGCCTCACCCGACGCCGCCACTCGCATGTTCATTCAACGGATGCTGATGCAGCAATCGTCGAGCGAGTAAGTCTCGGTCAATCATTCCTCGTGGGAGTGAGTCAGTCCCTTGCCCTCTTCCCTGGTATCAGCCGATTCGGAATCTCCATGACTGGCGGAATGATGCGCGGTCTCAATCGCGCTGTTGCGTCGGATTTCGCTTTTCTGCTTGCTTTCCCCGCAATCCTTGGGGCTGGATTATTGAAGGCACCGAAATTGCTTGCTGCTGGAGCAATCGCCCCAGACTCTGTTGGTCCTCTCCTCGTTGGAATCGGAACCGCATTCGTCGCTACCTATATCAGCGTGACATTTCTTGTTCGTTGGTTTAAGAGCCACACGCTCAATGGCTTTGCGACCTATTGCCTCATAGTTGGCGGACTCTCCATCATTCGTTTCGGCCTCTTCTCTTAATTCGACGCATGATTGGTCTTGGAACGCTTCTTAACATCGCTGGCATCGCGCTCGGTAGCGCATTTGGAGTCTTGGCAGGGAATCGTCTTCGCCTGCCGACCCGCGAACTAATAACGCAGGTGCTGGGATTTATTACCGCTCTTGCAGCAGTCGATGCGGTGAAGGGTCTTTGGGATGAATCCTTTACCGCGGCCCTCCCTAAGGGCTGGTCACTTCTCGTTCTTCTATTCTCCTTTCTACTCGCTGCAATCCTTGGTTCCTGGTTACGCATTGAGGCTCGCCTCGATGCTGTGGGGATCTGGCTGCGCAGAAAATTGGCACAGGCCGAAGAGTCCAACTTCTTAGAGGGCTTCATTACCGCAACGCTCATCTTTGTCATTGGTCCATTGGCAATTCTCGGATCAATGAGCGATGGAATGCGCAACGGAATCTCTCAACTAGTCCTCAAGAGCACTCTCGACTTCTTTGCAGCGATGGCCTTTGCCTCAACACTCGGATGGGGCGTCGCAGCCTCTTTGATCCCTGTGGGCATATATCAAGGACTCTGGACCTTAGCTGGATGGTTTGCCGGTTCGGTATTGGCGGCATATCAAATCGCTGCGATGACCATCTGCGGGGGAGTCTTGCTTTTAGGAATTTCACTACGCCTTCTCAAGGTGAAGGAGGTTGCGGTGGGGAATCTGCTCCCGGTGCTTGCGATAGCGCCAATCTTGGCAACTATCGCACATCAATTTATCTAACTATTAAAAAGTGCTCGCATCAATAACGAAGCGGTACTTCACATCGCTTGCAACAGTACGATCGTAGGCAGTATTGATGTAGTCGGCTGCGATAACTTCAACCTCACTCACAATGTTGTGTTTGCCACAGAAATCAAGCATCTCTTGAAGCTCTGGAATTCCACCAATCATTGATCCGCCGATTGATCTCCTCTTTCCGAGAAGCGTTCCAGCGCCTACTGTGTATGGCTGCGTTGGAAGTCCAATCACGACGAGAGTTCCATCGACATCGAGCAGGTTGAGGTATTTCGTCAGCTCGAGATTTGCAGAGACCGTGTTGAGAATAAGATCAAATGAGTTTGCAAGCCCAGCGAACGCGGCGTCACTATTCATCACCACAAATGCATCAGCGCCCATTGCCAGTGCATCCGCGCGCTTGCCCTCAGAGTGAGAGAGCACCGTGACATGTGCACCCAGGGCATGGGCGAACTTCACACCCATGTGTCCGAGCCCGCCGAGCCCCATGACCGCTACACGTGTTCCTGGTCCAGCTTTCCAGTGCTTGAGAGGCGAGTAGAGGGTTACTCCTGCGCACATCAACGGCGCAACACCTTCAAGCGGGAGGGTCTCTGGAACTGTAACGGCATAACCTTCATCGATGACAAAGCTATCGGAGTAACCACCGTAAGCAACGCTTGAACCATCGCGCTCTAAAGTGTTGTAAGTGCCCGTCATGCCCTCAACGCAATACTGCTGAAGCCCGGAGAGGCATTGTGGGCATTTGCGACATGAGTCGATAAAGACACCAACGCCAATGAGATCTCCAACCGCGAACTTGGATACCGAGCTGCCGATCGCTGTAACGCGACCAACAATTTCATGTCCTGGCACCATGGGGAAGAGAGAAGGGCCCCATTCTTGGCGAACCTGATGGATATCTGAGTGACAGATTCCGGCAAAGAGAATGTCGAGGGCAACGTCGCTGTCGCGGAGTGAGCGACGTTCGAAGGAGAATGGCTCGAGTGGTGCTTCTGCGGTGAGTGCTGCGTATCCCTTAGACATTGATCTCTCCGATTGTTTGGTTGAACGGTGAATGAACTAATTAAAACTTAAAGGGAAGCGGTTCTGGTGATGCACTTCGAGAGGTACGTGATGTCACATTACGCATGTGGTGACGTCGGCAGAGCACTTCATAACTGATCGCACTTTCATTTCCCGCGGTATCTCCTACGACGACCTGTTCACCTTCGGTGATCATTGCCCCGTCTTGAAGACGAGCATTGTGAGTAGCGCGTTCGCCACACCAACAGAGCGCCTCAACCTGTAACGGGAGAACCCGGTCCGCTAATTCAATCAATCGAGCAGAACCAGGGAAGAGTTTGGTCCGAAAATCGGTCAGGATTCCAAAGGCGAATACATCGATGCTCAGGCCATCAACAATCTTGGCTAACTGCTCGATATGAGCCGGCTCAAAGAATTGGGTCTCATCGCTGATAACGAAATCAACACGTTGGCCCTGCGAGAGAAGTTCAACAACATATTTATGAAGGTCCAACTCCGGACCAACTTCGACTGCATCGCTCTTAAGTCCGAGACGGCTCGTGATAGCGCCTGGTCCACCTCTG
>CANGCW010000143.1 GCA_947452525.1 Actinomycetota bacterium | reverse complement strand
TATTCGTGGCCTCGTAGATGAACAGATCACCCCAGACTTTGCATTCGCGTTAGGCGCTGCATTTGCGCGCTACCTTCAGGATGAACGCGAGCCCGCATCCATCGTCGTCGGTGAAGATATGCGCCCATCTTCATCTGAATTGGCAGAGGCATTCTGCGATGGAGCTAACTCCCAGGGCTTTGATGCAATCCGCATCGGCCTCGCCTCGACAGATATGCTCTACTTTGCCTCAGGCAAGTTGAATCTTCCTGGCGTGATGTTTACTGCTAGCCACAACCCTGCTGAATACAACGGAATGAAGTTATGTAAGAGCGGCGCCCGCCCAATTGGTAAAGAGTCTGGGTTGCTCCGCATCCGTGAGTTGATGAAGTATGGCGTTGCCATCAAGCTCTCCCAATCAGGCAAGACGCTACAGAAAGACCTCGTTGCCGAGTATGGAAATTTCTTGCTCTCTCTCTTTGGTAAAGATGAGATCACAAACGCTCGACAATTGAAGGTCGTCGTTGATGCAGGAAATGGCATGGCGGGTTTTACCGCACCAGCTGTACTTGCAAAGTTAAATGTTGATGTTATTCCAATGTATTTCGAACTCGATGGCACATTCCCCAATCACGAGGCAAACCCAATCGACCCGGCAAACTTAGTGGATCTTCAGAAGCGCGTCCTTGCAGAAGGAGCTGATATCGGTCTCGCCTTCGATGGCGATGCAGATCGTTGCTTCCTCGTGGATGAGCGTGGAGAGTTAGTTAACCCATCCGCGCTAACGGCGCTTATCGCTGTTCGTGAATTGAAGCGAAAGCCTGGCTCGACAATCATCTACAACCTCATCAGTTCACAAGCTGTACCAGAGATTGTGAAAGAACATGGCGGTACGCCGGTTCGCTCACGCGTTGGGCATTCATACATCAAGAAGTTAATGGCCGAGACCGGTGCAATCTTTGGTGGAGAGCATTCAGGTCACTTCTACTTCGCAGATTTCTGGAGAGCCGATTCTGGAATGCTCGCAGCGCTCTTTGCTCTTGCTGAACTTGGAGCGAGTACTTCACCACTCTCAACTCTGCTCGCGCAGTACAACCGTTACTTCTCCAGTGGCGAAATCAATACTCGCGTCGCCGATGCATCGGTCGCCATTGCAAAGGTGAAGGCGCACTTCGCCGCCTTAGAATCGGATGAGATGGATGGCCTCACCGTCCAAGGTGGAGAGTGGTGGTTCAACCTCCGTCCATCAAACACTGAGCCGTTGCTTCGCCTTAACGTTGAGGCGGCAACGCCTGAACTCATGGCGAGCAAGCGAGATGAACTCCTAGCCCTCATCGGGTAGCCTTAGCGCTATCTGGACGCTTTTGAAGGCCTTTGATCGAGTCCTGTTGTAGAAGACCAAGAGACTTACTCTGAATTTTTCAGATACATCATTGACTTGAGGAGAAGAGATGACAGTTCATACCGATATTCGTTCTGATATTGCTAATGCATCGCTCGCCGCTGAAGGTAAGAAGCGCATTGAGTGGGCGGGCCGCAATATGCCAGTACTCGCGCAGATCCGCGAGCGCTTTGAAAAGGAGAAGCCATTCACTGGCATCCGTATCGCAGCATGCATGCACGTAACAACTGAGACTGCGAACTTGATGATCGCTCTCAAGGCAGGAGGAGCGGAACTCGCTCTCTGCGCATCAAACCCACTTTCAACACAGGATGACACAGCAGCTGCTCTCGTCCACGAGTACGGCATCAGCGTCTTTGCGAAGAATGCAGTCGACCGCGATGGCTACTACTCACACCTCAACGCAGCTCTCGATATCCAACCTGATTTCGTCTTCGACGATGGTTGCGATCTCGTTAACACTCTTCACACAACACGCACAGAGTTGCTTCCAGGCATCATGGGCGGCTGCGAAGAGACAACAACAGGAGTGATCCGCCTCAGCCAGATGTCAAAGGATGGCGCACTCAAGTTCCCAATGATTGCTGTCAACGACACCGATACAAAGCATATGTTCGATAACCGTTACGGCACCGGACAGTCCTCATGGGATGCAATCTTCCGCGCCACCAATTCACTCATCGCTGGCCGTATCGCAGTTGTTGCAGGTTTTGGTTACTGCGGCAAGGGCGTTGCAGAGCGCGCTAAGGGTATGGGTGCAGATGTCATCGTTACCGAGATTGATCCAACAAAGGCGCTCGATGCGATGATGCAGGGCTACCGCGTTATGCCGATGGTTGATGCTGCAAAGATTGGTGATTTCTTCATAACAGTTACAGGTAACCGCGACGTTATCCGGGATGAGCACTTCGCAGTGATGAAGGATGGCGCAATTCTCGCTAACAGCGGCCACTTCGATGTTGAGATTGATGTTGCCTGGCTTGAGAAGAACTCAAAGTCAAAGAACTCAAAGATCCGCCATCAGACAGATGAGTATGTTCTCGCTGATGGTCGTCGCATCCTTCTCGTCGCTGAAGGTCGCCTCGTCAACCTCGGCGCAGCTGAAGGCCACCCGGCATCAGTTATGGATATGTCATTCTCTGATCAGGCACTCACTGCAGAGTGGTTGCTCAAGGCTGCAAAGGAACTCGGAGCTGGTCTCCACAATGTTCCAACCGTTATTGATAAGGAAGTCGCTCGTTTGAAGCTTGAGAGCATGGGTGGAACTATCGACACTCTTACTCCGGCTCAAGAGCTCTACCTCAACTCATGGGAGCACGGCTCTTAATGACTCTCATCATGGTCGTCGAAGACGACCAGCCCATCCGCGAAGTGCTTGGAATCGTATTGACCGGCGCTGGGTATGAAGTTGATTTAGTGAGTAGCGGTGACGAGGTCATGGATATATTCCGGGCCTCGCCACCGGACCTCGTCTTACTTGATGTGATGTTGCCAGGAATTGATGGCATTGAAGTAACAAAGTTAATCCGCAAAGAGTCCATGGTCCCGATCGTCATGTTGACCGCGAAGAGTGATAGCCAGGACATTGTGCTCGGCCTTGAAGCTGGCGCCGATGATTACATGGTTAAAGGCACTTATGGAAATACCGAACTTCTGGCGCGCATCAAGGTCCGCCTCCGTCGAAGTGCATTTGAATCTGGAACTTCGCTCCGCATTGGCGAAATAGCAATCGATCAGGTTGCGCATACAATTATGCGAGATGGCAAGAGCATTCAATTAACTCGCCTGGAGTTTGATCTCCTTGCAGCACTTGCAAAAGATCCCGGTCGCGTCT
>CANGCW010000142.1 GCA_947452525.1 Actinomycetota bacterium | reverse complement strand
GCAGCCTTTATCAAGCGGGCACAGGAAGACCCTCGTGAAGATGAGGCCCATATTCTTGGGCTCCATCTCGAAGGACCATTTATCTCTCACGCAAAGTGCGGCGTGCACCCAAAGAACTACATCAGTGAGATTGATCTCGAGTATGCAGAGCAACTCCTCCGAGTGGGCGATATCAAGATCATGACGATTGCTCCTGAGTTAGACGGCGCGATTGATCTCATTAAATTGCTTATAGATCGTGGTGTTGTTGTCTCTCTCGGCCATTCTGATGCAACAGCTGCACAGGCTCATGCTGGTTTTGATGCCGGTGCTTCCACTGTTACGCATCTTTTTAATGCGATGAGTAAAGATGGTGGCTTGGCCGAGGTTGCACGCGAACGCGACGACGTGATGATTCAGATGATTGTTGATGACATCCACGTTCCAAGAGAATTAGTTGCGGAGATAATCGAACAAGTTGGGAATCGCTTCATTCTGACAAATGATGCTGTTGCCGCTGCGGGACTTGGCGATGGGAGTTATTCATTCGGCGAGATGGATATAGTTGTTGCTAGCCACCAAGCTCGTCGTACAGATGGAACTCTTGCTGGTGGAGTAGCCACACTCGATTACTCTCTTCAGATTCTCGCCGATATCGGAGTCGATCAGAAGAGCGCTCTTGCGAGTGTGACTACTCGCCCATTAGCACTACTTAATTAAGTGAGCCACGTGCCTTTGCTGCAGCCTTAGCTGCAACGATTGACTCCTGCTTATTTGTGACAAAGTCATCCATTCCTGGAACGAGACCAGCAAGACCGAATTCGGAGAGAACAACTTCTACATCCTTAGCTCCAAGAGCGGTAAATACCTGCTTGAGGTAGCCGGTCTCGTAATCCCAGCCCTGACGTGGGCCAGCGACATATGAACCACCTTGAGATACAACAACGGTGACGCGCTTTGCCTTAAGTGAATCATCTGCACCAGAACCGTAAAGAACACCAGGAACGATGATCTGATCAATATATGCCTTGAGAACTGAAGGTACGTTCCAGTTCCACATTGGTGTTGAAACCAGGATGTCATCGGCGTTCTTGATCTCTTCAATGAGCTCAAGGCGAAAAGCGTGCTTTGCCTGTGCTGAAGGAGTGCGTGACTCTTCTGGTGTGTAACCGGCAAAGATTGCCTCGCCATCAAGGTGAGGGATCGGGTTAGTTGAGAAATCGCGTGTAATGACAGCGGTATTTGGATGAGTAGCAACATAGGCACTCAGGAATTCTTGTGAGATTCCACGAGAGATTGAGTTTTCTCCTGCGGGGCTTACTTCAATATGTAGTAGATGTGACATGTGCTTCTTTCGATAGATGGTGTAACGAAAGAATAGTTGAAATTTCAATCATTTGCAACATGGCGTTGGCTCTAAGATTGTTGCTCTAGCTATAGGAGGAAGCGTGCGAGTACTCGTCACTGGTGGCGCAGGATTTCTTGGATCACATCTCTGCGATCTGCTCGTCAAGAAAGGCCACGATGTAGTCTGTGCAGATAACTTCTACACTGGCTCAAAAGCGAACGTTTCGCATCTACTGGAATATCCAAACTTTGAAATCATTCGTCACGACGTGACCTTCCCACTCTATGTAGAGGTTGATCAGATCTACAACCTAGCCTGTCCAGCGTCGCCTGTTCATTACCAATCCGACCCAGTACAAACTACAAAGACAAGTGTTCACGGTGCGATTAATATGCTTGGACTTGCAAAGAGAACTGGCGCGCGGATTCTTCAAGCATCAACATCTGAGGTCTATGGAGATCCAGAAGTGCATCCACAAACTGAGGATTACTGGGGTCGCGTTAATCCCATTGGTATTCGCTCCTGCTACGACGAAGGTAAGCGTTGCGCTGAAACTTTATTCTTTGATTACAACCGTCAGTACGCCGTTGATACCCGCGTGATCCGCATCTTCAATACTTACGGTCCGAATATGCATCCACAAGATGGCCGCGTCGTTAGCAACTTCATCATGCAGGCTCTTCATAATGAAGATATAACAATCTACGGCGATGGCAATCAGACCCGTAGCTTCTGTTATGTCGATGACCTCATCCGCGGCATGGTTAGCTACATGGAGCTCGATTCCAAGGAGCCAGGTCCGATTAACCTCGGTAACCCGAATGAATTCACCATTCGCGAACTCGCAGAGAGAGTTATTGCGCTCACAAACTCTTCAAGCAAGATTATTTTGAAGCCACTTCCAGAAGATGATCCCAAGCAACGTCAGCCGGATATCACTCTTGCGAAGAAGATTCTCGGCTGGGAGCCTCAGGTTCAACTTGAGGAGGGTCTACTTAAGACGATTGCCTACTTCTCAGAGCGCACTCTCGCATGAAGATTCTCTTCGTGAGCAATCTCTATCCGCCACAAATCGTTGGTGGGTATGAAGTCCTCGCCTTTCAGATGGCGGAGCAACTTCGCGCCAAAGGCCACGACGTTCAAGTGCTCACGAGTAATACTGTAATTCGACCTGATCTGCTCGGTGATGCCAGCCATGTGCACCCGCGGTTGCGAACGGTAGAGGCTACCTTTAGCGATAACAGTGGCGATTACCGCTTCCAAGCCCATGTTTGGCAGCGATTCAATAATGAAGTTCTCCATCGTGCAATCCAAGAGTTCACACCAGATGTTGCTTATCTTTGGAATACAGAAGGCATTGGCACCTTCGGAATTCTTCACACCCTTGTTCAAAGTGGAGTACCTATTGTCTGGCACCTCCAAGATAGCGTTCCCCACAAGGCGATCGAGTCAGCTGGGCCACACGCTTCACTTGTCGCCAACTTCTTTGCTCAGGAAAAATCACTTCGAGCTATCAGTGTGAGTAAGACGCTGACCGAGGAGATCACCTCCTTCGGAGTTCGATTCGCCCATCCGATTACAGAGATCAGAAATTGGATCCTTGAAGATGGGAGAGTTCGCACTGATTTTTGGTCGCTCGAACGTCCGCTGCGCATTCTCTTTGCTGGTCAATTGGCGCCACACAAAGGGCTTGATTTCGCAATGGACGCGCTCACATCTCTCTACAAGAGCGGTACCACCAACTTCACCTTTACCCTTGTTGGGAATGCAACAAAGCATGTCGAGAGTGGGCTAGCGCGAGCGCACGAAAATGGCTGGGGCGAGAAAGTTGAGTTTGTTGGTCCTAAGACGATGCGCGAGATGACCGGGGTCTACCTCAACCATGACCTCTTTCTCTTCCCAACGTGGTCGAGGGATCCGATGCCGATTGTTGTACTTGAGAGCTCAGCCGCTGGCTGTGT
>CANGCW010000141.1 GCA_947452525.1 Actinomycetota bacterium | reverse complement strand
ATATCTGCTTGATGCAATTCGTAAACCGTCTTACCAAGACGGTTTGTTGCACAATTGAGTAGTTGTGTTGCATTACGTACGGGTGGTTCATTCTCAATAAGAGTGTTCGCAGCATCGATGCGGAACTTTGGTTTCGACGTTCGCGCTGGTGCACCACGGCGTAACCAAGCAAGCTCTTTGCGGATCAACATATTCCGTTTCGTCGCCTCTACCTTCTCTTGGCGAGCTCGCTCTGCCTTAGAGAGAACGAATGCTGAATAACCACCGTCGTAGGCAAGCACCTCACCATCGACGACCTCCCAAGTCTGCTCTGCAACCTCATCGAGGAACCAGCGATCGTGGGTAATGACAAGAATTGCTAAGTCACGGCGTTCTTTGAGATATGCAGCAAGCCAAGCGACTCCCTCGACATCGAGATGGTTCGTTGGCTCATCGAGGAAGATGAGATTGAAATCTGAGATGAGTAATTTCGCCAAGTTAACGCGGCGACGTTCCCCGCCAGAGAGCGAGTGGAATTTGCGTGCAAAGAGCTCCTCGTTGAAACCACCGAAGAGACCGACCAGAATCTCGCGGATCTTTCTATTGCCGGCCCATTCGTGTTCGTCGAGATCACCGAGTACTACTTCACGGACTGTTGCATTCGCTGGTGCGGTATCGCTCTGTGTAAGCGTGCCAAAGCGTAGATCGCCGGAGTGTGCAACGCGACCTGAATCCAATGGCTCTTGCCCGGCAAGAACTTTAAGGAGCGTGCTCTTTCCGCCACCATTTCTACCGACGATGCCGATTCGCTCGCCCTCATTTACTCCGAGGCTGACGCCGTCGAGGAGTGGGCGAATATCAAAAGCTTTATGGCCCGATTCAAGGTTGATGAGATTCCGGGTGGCCACTTCCGAACTCTAATTGATTCGGGTTAGAGTAGGTAAATGGCTATTACAGATCGCGCTTATGCGCTTGAACTTGATACACAAGACCCACTTGCTAAATACCGAGATGAATTTGTTATTACAAATCCCGAGCTCTGTTACTTGGATGGCAACTCCCTCGGGCGTCTTCCTAAGCGCACTGTGAAGGCAATTACTGATTACATGGTCAATGAATGGGGCCCAGAGATGGTCGAGGGCTGGGGCCATTGGATTGATGAGGCGCAACCGATTGGTGACCTCATTGGTCGAGCCACGTTAGGAGCAGCTGCTGGTCAGGTTCTTGCCTGTGATTCGACCTCAATTAACTTCTACCAACTTATTGGCGCAGCGCTACGGGCAAATCCAGACCGGAAGACGATGATCATCGATGCGGCAAACTTCCCAACTGACCGCTTCATCCTCCAAGGACTTGCAGATCAACATGGTCTGAAGTTGATCACGATAGATAATGAAACGCCAGGTAGCGCAGATTGTGAACGCATTACGCCTGAGATTCTCGAGAAGTACCTCTCTGAAGATGTTGCAGTTGTGACACTTGAAGTAATTCAGTATCGCTCAGGAGCACGCAATGACATCAAGGCGATCACTGACCTCTGCCGAAAGTATGGCGCGTACGTTGTCTGGGATGCGAGCCACGCCGTGGGTTCCATCGAGATGGATCTTGATGCAAGTGGTGCAGACCTCGCAGTGGGTTGTACATATAAGTATGGAAACGCTGGACCTGGTGCACCGGCCTGGCTCTACGTAAATAAGCGCGTGCAGGCTGAGCTTCGAGTTCCGATTCAGGGTTGGTTTGCTCAGGCGAATCAATTTGAGATGGGTGCGATCTTTGAGAAGAGCGCAGATATCCGTGGCTTCCAGATTGCTAGCCCGCCAATCATGGGGCTTCGTTGCATCAAGAGCTCCTTCGAGATGATCGAAGAGGCGGGCATCGATGCGATTGCCGAGAAGTGCGCAAAGGGAACAGAGATGATGATCGCCCTCTTCGATGAGTGGCTCGCGCCTCTTGGCTTCACCCTCAATACTCCTCGCGATCCGAAGCAGCGAGGTGGACATATCTCACTAGTACACCCAGAGGCGAAGCGCATCTCAGTCGCGATGCGCGAGTTCATCAATGTGATCCCTGATTATCGCGTACCTAATTCGATTCGCGTAGCTATTAGCCCGCTTCCAACAAGTTATGTTGAGGTCTGGGATGGTTTTGATCGTCTGCGTGGCCTTGTTGAAAGTAAAAAGTATGAAGAGATCCAAGTAGATACTTTGCGTGTCTCATGAGTGAGTTCGACTCAGCGCTTACCTATACCTCGTACTTAGCTGTTGATGAACTTCTTCAACTGCAGCGTCCTCTCAGTGCAGGTCCTGAACATGATGAGATGCTCTTCATCATCATCCACCAGACATATGAACTCTGGTTTAAGCAGATCATCCATGAATTTGCGGAGGCACAGCGCGCACTCGAAGCCGGCGATACCCATCGCGCGCTCTCCGGCCTCGGACGAATCCGCACTATCTTCAAGGTCTGCGTCAGTCAGATCGATATTCTCGAGACGATGACTCCGTTGCAATTCAATTCATTTAGAGATTACTTGGCGGCATCATCCGGTTTTCAATCTGCGCAGTTCCGTCGCGTTGAGGCGATTCTTGGTCGGCGCGATTCAAAGATGTGGGGCCACTTAGCGCCTGTGGATCAAGAGAAGATTCAGGTACATATCAATAACAGATCCGTATGGGACTCACTCTTGAAGCATCTCTCTATCGCTGGATACGCAGTGCCTGAAAAGTATGTGGAGCGCGACTTCGCGAAGCATTACGAGCCAAGTGAAGAGGTTCGCACCCTACTTCTTGAGATTCATCGTAAGGATGCGCTCGTCGCTATCCTCTTTGAGCGTCTCATGGATATCGATGAGGGCCTACAAGAGTGGCGTTACCGCCATGTAAAGATGGTGGAGCGCACTATCGGGCATAAGAGTGGAACGGGTGGATCAAGCGGGGTGGAGTATCTCGCCTCAACGTTATTCCACCCCGTCTTTCCAGAGCTCTGGAAGATCCGCGATAACTTTTAGTTGTAGGTGCTGCCTAGAACTACAGAGAAGCTCTTCGAACTTCCATCTGGCAGGGTTGCAACGATTTTTACTGTCTCGCCCGGTGCGCGAGCGCGGATGCGGACAATCGCTGTCTCTGCATCTGGAATACGTGAACCATCGATAGAAGTAATGATCGCACCTGCAGGAATTCCAGCTTTCTCCGCCGCTTCACCAGCGACGAGTGAGAGCACCTTCGCGCCCTTACCTGTGTAGTTGCTATCAAAGGCGACGCCTAAGAATGGGCGAGCGGCTTGATGATTGGGATTGGTAATAATCTCGGTATAGACGCGCTT
>CANGCW010000140.1 GCA_947452525.1 Actinomycetota bacterium | reverse complement strand
TCGAGAATTCCAGGGCCGGCGGCGGAGAAGATGATGAGGTAGCCATCCTTCAGCCACTTCCGCAGATCACTCTCGACATCATCAATATTCTTTGAGTAGATAGGAATCGCTTCAAAGCTCTCAAACTCGCTCTGTTCTTCGATATCGCTCGCATACGGATTGAGGGCAATCCAGGAGAGGCCTCTGCCCTCAGCGCGAGAACGCAAGTCGTCAAGCGAGTAATAACCGCTCGTGCCCAGTTGCTCCGTTAAATCAATTGGAGCTTGCGCACCAATGGCCGCATGCGACCAGGAGGCATCTAAAAATTCTTTATTGGTCTCAATCAGATCCATCGAACGCGAATGGATACGCGGCTCATCGAGAACGATGATCTGATAACTCTTAGGAAGCAAATCAATAAGAGAGGTGAGCCCACCCGCGAGCAGGCCGATGAGCGATTCCATGCCCTCAACCGGCATGCCCTGCTCAATCTTGTGACAGATCTCAGTCAGCGCTGGGAACTCCGCACCGATATATGCCGCGCGTTGCTTCACATCATCTGTGAGTAAGAGTTCGCGACATGGATAAATAGTGAGGTCACCTACAAATGGCGCGTATGTGCGCTGGTCACCAACAGTGAATGAGGCAATCTCTTCAACCTCATCGCCGAAGAAATCAAGGCGCACTGGGTGATCAAAATCTGCAGGAAAAATATCGATGATGCCGCCGCGTACTGCAATCTCACCCCGACGTTCAACAAGATCAGTGCGAGTAAAGCCCAAGAAGACAAGGCGTTCGATCAGTTGATCCATTGCAATCTCTGTGCCGATGGAGAGGATAGGAATTTCGATTCCCATCAACCCTTCAACAATGGGTTGAATCAAGCCGCGAATCGATGTCAGCACGACTCTGCGATTTTCAAGATTGTGTAGCGCCTTTGCGCGCGCAGCGACGGTGTCACTCTTTGGACTCAGCTTCTCGTGGGGCAACGTCTCCCATGCCGGGAAGATTGCGATCGCATCCTTGCCAAGATATGAGGAGAGTTCATCTGCCAACTCATCGCATCGGCGCGTGGAGGCGGTGACGAGAAGTGTCGGCGCCTGCTTGCTCGCGAGCGCCGTGATAAGGCCCTGCACTGGAGTAATCGCTGCGTGCTCGCCGGCCCCGAATCCCTTGGAGAGTTCAATATGTGAGAAAGCACGGATTAATTGCACTTCTACTCCCCTCTCCTTCGCTCGTTCCGCCACTGCGACAGCGCGAAAACCCCACTTCCTGCAGGAGGAGGGGGTGATGGAAGAACTCTAGCAATCAATAAACCAATTTAAATCAGGGCTCGTTACCTGCCATTATTGCCCAGTGACTACAGAACATATGGCCCAAGATGATCAGGCACTTCGTAGCGATGTGCGCCGACTCGGCGATCTCCTCGGTCAGAGTCTCGTTCGCCAAGAGGGTGCAAACCTCCTTGAGCTCGTAGAGTCAGTACGTAAAGCAGTCCGCGATGGTGGCGGCGAAGAGATTCTCAATAAGATCAAGACAGAAGAGTCCGTTCAACTCGTTCGCGCTTTCAGTACATATTTCCATCTCGCAAATGTTGCTGAGCAGGTCCACCGTGCACGCATTCTCCTGGAGGCTCGCAACTCTGGTGGTTCCTGGCTCACCCGCGCAGTTGATCGCATCATCGATGCAAAGAACACTCAGAAGGAATTCACAACTGAGGATTTGCAGGAGTGGGTCGACAACTTCTCAGTCCGTCCAGTATTCACAGCGCACCCAACAGAAGCTGCACGGCGTTCTGTCTTAAGCAAGATGGGCACAATTGCAGATCTTCTCGATGACCCAGCAACTCCGACTCGGGATCGTCGTTTGGCAGAGGCCGTTGACCTTCTCTGGCAGACAGATGAACTTCGACTCGGTCGCCCCGAACCACTCGATGAAGCGACAAATGCACTCTTCTATCTAGATGATCTCTTCACCATGACAATCCCTGAGGTGCTCGATGATTTCGCTCGCGAACTCGAGCGCGTCGGCGTAAAGGTCTCCCCTACATCTCGTCCACTCAGCTTTGGAACGTGGATTGGCGGTGATCGCGATGGAAATCCACACATCACTCCAGATGTCACAAAGGATGCAATCGTTCTCCAGACCGGCCACTTCATCCGCGCCGCACTCTCTATGTTAGATCAACTTCGCCAAGCGCTCTCCGTCTCGAGTCGTATCGCCGGTGCAAGTGATGAACTCAAGGCCTCCGTTGCAAAGGATCTCGATCTCCTTCCAGAGATTGAAGAGCGCTTCCGCCGTCAGAATGTCGAAGAGCCATACCGTCTGAAGGCGACCGCTATTCGCCACCGCCTTCTTCTTACACAGAAGCGCCACTCTGTTGGTGCAAAGCATGTCGCTGGCCGCGATTACCAGAGCACAAAAGAGCTACTCGATGATTTGATGCTGATGCGCGAATCACTCCTTGCTCACCGCGGTGAACTCATTGCGACCGGCCTGCTCGAGCGCGTGATCCGCACGGTAGCGAGCTTCGGCCTTACCCACGCGACCATGGATGTCCGCGAACATTCAGATGCCCACCATCACGCACTCTCCCAGATCTTTGGAAATGAGTACGAGAACCGCTCATCCTTCCTCGCTTCACAACTCTCACAGCCTTCAGCCGGCAATTTGAGCGCGATGGATCAGAACTCAACAAAGACCTTCAATACCTTTGTTGCAATAAAAGAACTCATTGAGAAGTTTGGTCCAGAAGTAATCGAGACTTACATCATCTCTATGACTAAGGGTCATGAGGATGTTCTCGCCCCTGTCATCCTTGCTCAACTCGCAGGACTTCTCTCCACAACAGGTGAGAAGTTTGCAAAGGTTGGTTTCGCTCCACTTCTTGAGACAGTTGCAGAACTTCGCGCAGCAGATTCGATCCTTGATGCTCTTCTCTCTGTTCCGGAGTACCGCGAACTCGTCCGCCTTCGTGGCGATATCCAAGAGGTCATGCTGGGGTATTCAGATTCCAATAAAGATGCAGGTATTGCAACATCGCAATGGGAGATCCATAAAGCACAGCGCAAACTCCGCGATATCGCTTTGAAGCATGGCGTCACATTGCGCCTCTTCCACGGTCGCGGTGGCTCTGTGGGTCGCGGTGGCGGTCCCACTTATGACGCGCTCATCTCATTGCCATGGGGCTCTATCGATGGCCAGATCAAGATGACAGAGCAAGGCGAAGTTATCTCTGATAAGTACTCACTTCCATCTCTAGCTCGCGAGAATGTAGAGATCTCTGTGGCTGCAGCGCTCGAGGCAACAGTCCTCAACCGTTC
>CANGCW010000139.1 GCA_947452525.1 Actinomycetota bacterium | reverse complement strand
CAAGGTTAACCAGAGAAATTTCCCGCGTCGCTTGGAATCTAGAATCTTCGCGCCCTCTAAGACCTCTAACCGGGCAATGCTCTTTGGATTTAGCGCACGGGGATGTAACTGTTCTGCGGCAACAAT
The DNA here is from genome assembly GCA_947452525.1 of Actinomycetota bacterium. Taxonomy (GTDB): domain Bacteria; phylum Actinomycetota; class Actinomycetes; order Nanopelagicales; family Nanopelagicaceae; genus PALSA-747. Next base: position 3,196 of record CANGCW010000139.1, on the reverse strand, counting down.
CCTGCTCCCGACAACATGGCTATGAAGCCCTCGCCGGACAGTCTCTACCTCTGGAAGTTCAGGCATATGAAGTGCTAAAAGCGAATTGCCTGTGAAGAAATTACATTGACGAAACTATCTGGCAAATCATAATCGGCACAGGCTCGATTGAGCTCGGCAACAATTAACTCCGCCGGGATTTGCACGCCGTTCCACGACTCATCCATAGTGGTGTGTGCATCCTCTACAAGCGTCACATCCATCCCCCGCTCGATAGCGGCATGGATTGTGTGTCGAACGCAGTAATTGGATTGTGCACCCGTGACAACGAGGTGTCCTACGTGGAGTCCTTCAAGAACTTCCTCGAGGTCTGTCTCCTCAAAAGAACTGCGCCACTCTTTATGGATGATTCGATCCATCTTGGCAGGAGCGAGTTCAGGCACAATCTCCCAATCTTTGCTATCGCGTTGCAATTCATCGTCAGAGTGTTGGACCCAGATAACATCCAACTGTGCCTCACGCGCCCGCTCTACCAACTGGGCAATTTTGCGGATGGTGGCATTGCGCTGCCAAGCGAAATCGACCACACCGTTTTGAACATCGATAACGATGAGCGCCGTCTTGGGGCGATCTTCATATGCGCTCATAAAAACCTCTCCGCTTCTCGACTTCTTCTTTGGCCATGCATAAAGTATAAAGAGGATTAACTATTCGTCGACTGGAAAGCCCTATTGGACATGCTCAGATTCGACGAATACTCATTTCTTAAATGCGACGAATGTAGTATTCACTCATTTCTATGAAGCCCTCAATTCGAACAATCATGATTCATGCGAGCGATGCACGTCGTGCGGCCGCATTCTGGTCTGCTTTCATGCAGATGCCTGCGGAGGAATCTAGTCTGGCTTTCAGGGATTTGTTAAACTTTTTTCTAATTGATGCAAATCTGCTCAAGTTTCGCCAAGCTGGCAGCCATTGACTCTATCAACGAGTTTTTGCCATTAATCCATGAACCGTCATCGCGTAAGAGATCATCGGAGAGTGCGCTGTAATCAAAGATTTCTGTAACGACTGTTGCATTGGCGCCTTCAGGTTTCACTAGATAGCCCCAACGGTAACCAGCGGGAACACCGATTTTGGATGGATCCTTCCCCTCAGCTCGAGAGATGTCTCCAGGTGCTGGTTCCCAAAATATGCGATTATCTTGATCGAACTCGACCACGTGATTGATCATCAGGTAATCATCTCCGAGCCGATGCATCTTCATCATGAAACTATCTCCGACTTTTGAGATCGAACCTTCATGTACCGTGCCACGAAGCATGCCAGAACCGTCGAAATCAATATGTCGTCCTGGGTTTGCAAGAATTTCAAATACGAAATTGGCCGACGTTTCGATTCGCCGCGAAACTTCAAGTTTCTTTACTTGGTTAGCCATTGGTGTCCTCCCTCTAGGGTGTATCTGAAAGTAAGACCATCTCCGCACAAGAAATGGTCACTAATCTGCAATTCAAAGAAGAGTCGCACTATAAGCCGAGGGTTCTAATTTATTGGTAAACCGATGATCATTTGATAATCATCAGCCATGGGATTGAGATCTGGCTTGTAGATTTCAAGGTGTGGAGCTTCGCGCATCTCTCTGCCTGAAGCAGCAAGCTCTTCCATATACGCCTTCTGGTAAGAAGCTGCAATATTACTAATAGGCCCAAAGTGGCTCACTGCAAGATAAGCACCTTCGGGAATTTCAAGACTCTCCAATCCTGACGGAACCGGAGCATCTAGTTGGACGAGCGCGCCTGCAAAGTAATCCATCGGAGTTTCACTGGACATGTTCGGGGTGGAAGCGCCATAGAAAGTTTCGGATTTGACCAGATCAGTACCAAGAGTCTTTGCGAAAAAATCTTGCCAAGCGGTTGGGATTGTACGTGCATCGTATTTTTCTTGATTAAAGATCGAGAAAAATGAAGTTCGAATTCCAACAATTTTTCCGCCTGAAATCATAATAATTTCTGACACGATGTAACCTTACTTTCCAATCGATGAAATTGATAGAAGAGTCGCCCTATAAGCCGGATCCTGTACGACGCTTGCGCGTTGTGATCATCATCCATCTAGGCACGCAATTGCTCACGTGCTCAAGCAACCTACCCGTTGACTCGAGCGAGCAGCTCTCAAACGCCAACAATCTGGTCTTGCTCCAAGTGGGGTTTACCTTGCCATCTACATCACTGTAGATGCGGTGGTCTCTTACACCGCCGTTTCACCCTTACCAGTATTGCTACTGGCGGTAATTTTCTGTGGCACTGTCCCGCGGATTTCTCCGGGTGGGCGTTACCCACCACTTCGCTCTTCGGAGTCCGGACTTTCCTCGGTGCATTGCTACAACGCGATGATCCAGACGACTCTTCGCCTCCGAGTTTACAGGGGTAAGACCTTGTAGGTTAAGCGGGTGCTTATCCTCTTGCCTCCCAGTGAAGGCAAGAGTGAACCCACTGTGGGCCGCACGCTCGACTTACAGAGCCTCTGCTACGCAGATCAGCTCACGCCTAAACGAAATGAAGCGTTGGGTCTCGTCAAGGAGATTGGTCCAACGGATTCAGCGCAGAGCGTGATGGATATTTACACCGGAGTTCTTTATCAGGCACTTGGCTGGTCAGATCTCTCCTCCGCCGCCCGTAAGCGCGGAGAGAACTCCATCCACATCATCTCTGCTGCCTATGGTGTTCTCACGCCGCGTGATTTCATCACGCCATACAAGTCCACGTTCAAGAGTGGTCACTGGCGAGAGCCACTCAGCGCAATCTTTGAAGGGCGCAATGATGGTCTCGTTATCGATTGTCGGTCATCGACATACATGGGTGCATGGACTCCCCCAATCGCAAATACGGTGCACGTTCGCGTCTTCAGCGAAATTGCTGGCGAGCGAAAAGTCATCACGCATATGTCGAAGAAGTTTCGGGGCGAGCTTGTTCGCTATCTACTCTCTGCCCCCAAGGCGCCCACCACAATCACCGGCGTGCTCGAGATTGCAGGCAATCACTTCCCTGCAGAACTGACTCCAGCCACCGATCACGCTCCCCACTATCTCGATATCATCATAAAAAGCTAACGATTCTCTTCACATTTCGACGAGGATGAGTACGATTTTCCAATGAACTACCTCCACACGATTAGTCTCTGGCAACAACTCGAAGTCGTTGTTAACGCAGTCATCGCT
>CANGCW010000138.1 GCA_947452525.1 Actinomycetota bacterium | reverse complement strand
TCTGTCATTGAACCTGCTTCGAGCAAATCATCAAATGCGACAATCTCTGCCTTGATGAAACCTTTTTGGAAATCGGTGTGAATAACACCTGCAGCCATAGGGGCTGTATCACCTTTATGAATCGTCCATGCGCGAGTCTCTTTAGGACCAGCTGTTAAATATGTCTGAAGACCGAGAGTCTCAAATCCAACGCGTGCAAGAGTTGCAAGACCTGGCTCTGATAGTCCGATCGACTCGAGGAGCTCCATCGCATCTGCTTCATCAAGTTCGGCTAGCTCTGCCTCAGTCTTTGCATCGAGGAAGATCGCCTCATTCGGTGCAACGATTGCTTGGAGCTTCTTACGAAGTTCGCCATCGCTGAGTTCCGCGGCATCAACGTTGAAGACATAGAGGAATGGTTTTGCTGTCATCAACTGCAACTCTTTGATGAGTTCGAGATCAATCTTCGATCCGTTGAGAATCTTTCCCTCATTTAATACTTCTTGCGCCCGCTTGATATCTTCGAGGACCGGCGCCTTCTCTTTATTGGTGCGAATCTCTTTCTCGAGGCGAGGAATCGCCTTCTCAATTGTCTGGAGATCGGCGAGACAGAGTTCCGTTGTAATGGTTTCAATATCCTGAGCAGGATCGACTCGGCCATCAACATGGACGACATCGCCATCTTGGAAGACGCGGATAACCTGGCAGATTGCATCGCTCTCGCGGATATTTGCAAGGAACTTATTGCCTAGGCCTTCACCCTCGGATGCGCCCTTAACGATTCCGGCGATATCAACGAAGGAGACGACTGCTGGGAGGATGTCGACGGAGCCGAAGATCTTTGCCAGCTGAGGAAGACGAGCATCTGGAACGCCGACTACGCCGACATTGGGCTCAATCGTGGCGAAGGGGTAGTTCGCCGCCAGGACGTTGTTCTTCGTCAGGGCGTTAAAGAGGGTGGACTTGCCCACATTGGGCAGACCGACAATTCCGATTGAGAGGCTCACGAGGAGTAGAGCCTACGCGAGTTTGTCGGGTCCCCCTGCCAAGATGGAGCCATGAGCAGCCAATTGAGCACAGTTATCGGAATTCTTGCCGCCCTAGCGGGTGGAATTGCCATCGGATACATCATGGGAGGGCTGAAAAAGGGCTCCGCATCCCAGGCAGAGTTGGTTCAACTCTCGACCAGCCTCGCAGAAGAGCGGGCTCGTGCCAGCGCCCTCGCACTGGAGATGGAGAAGATGCGTGCTGAGACGGCCGATCGCGCACGTTTTGATGCATCACTCAATGCGGTGAAGGAGTCGATTGGAAAGATCTCGGAAGCTGCTGCCCGAGAAGATCTCCGTCGCGTTGAAGCAGAGACTGCTCTCAAGTCGCAGATGGAGCAGATGGCAACACAGTCTCAGAACCTGCTGCAGGAGACAACGAAGTTAGCGGGAGCGCTCTCCCATGCGCAGACTCGCGGTAAGTATGGTGAGGCACAACTTGAGGCGCTCCTCAAAGCTGCCGGACTTCTCGAAGGTCCGCACTTCATCAAACAGAATAGCCGTGACTCCATTCGCCCTGATATCTGTATCAAGATTCCAGGTGGCGCAGAGCTCTTCATCGACTCCAAGTTTCCCTTCGACGCTTTCTTCAGCGCTGTTGCAGAGAGCGATCCACTCCGTCGCCACGAGGGAATGAAGGAACACGCAAAGGCCCTCCTTAACCATGTCAATGAGTTAGCGAAGAAGGAGTATCAGACACAAGGCAACTCAGCTGACTATGTCATTCTCTTCGTCCCATTTGAATCGATTCTGAGCGAGGCGTTAGAGGTCAATCCAAATATTCTCAATGATGCATTTGAGAAGAAGATTACAATCGCATCTCCGGCAACTATGTTGGCGATGCTCCGTACTGTTGCACACGTCTACTCTCAATCAGATATGGCTGCCAACGCCGAGAAGATAAAAGAGCTCGCTGCTCGCTTCCTTCAACGCGCAGGACTTGTCCACGAGAAGATTGAGAAGCTCGGCGAAAATATCAAGACAACGGAGCGAGCATTTAACTCACTCGTTGCATCCGCTGAGAGCAACCTCCTTGTGCCTGCGCGAGAGATGGCGCGCCATGGAGTCCCTAAGCGCGGTGATTTAAAGGCGATCCCTGAGATCACCGATGAGCTCCGCGCGATTAAGAGCCATCAATCCGCCCTCGATGCTCCCCTGAGTGACGATGGTGAGGAAGAGGACGAAAGTGGGGAATAATTGAGCCATGGTTGAAGCGTTTGAAGCAATCCCGATGCCGGATAGATCCGACCGCCCGCAGAAGAAGGGCATCACTGGTCCAGGGCTTACCGCCCCTGGCGTAGTTATCCTGCAATTTCTCTTGATTCTTCTTATCGAGACCGCCGAATACAACCTCACTAAGATCGGAACGCTCACTGGAATTGCGATTTTGGTCGCTAATGGTGGGGCGATCTATCTCGGTCGTAAGGGCACAGAGTTTGTAACAGCGGTTAATCCACCGCTCGCCTTCTTGATCGCAACCTTTATCAATCTCGCTGCATTTAGCGGTGATGGTCTACACATCGCTCGCTTTGGTCTCACGATCATTTCAGCGCTCGCATCAGTTGCGCCATATCTAGTAATTAGCGCAATCATTTCGTGGGGCTATTACTTCACCCACCGAGATAAGTAACTCGTTTATCGCGCCAAGCGATTAGTGAGAAGCTGACTCTGATTCAGCCTTAGCGAAGGCGTAGAACTCAGCGAGACTTGCTGCTCTCTGCTCCTCACTCCAACCAAGAGTTGGAGCAATAATCTTTGAGATATCTTCTGCAACGCTCACTCCATAATCTCCTGATTCAAAGGAGATACGCGTTCTGCGCGCAATAACATCGAGAACGCTTAGCGCTCCCTCGTGTGAGACTGCATAGGCGATCTCTGCGCGAAGGTAAGGAAGGCTCTCACAGAGCTGTGCGCTCAGTGATGGATCTTCAGTAATTAGTGCGCCTACTTCGAAGATATCTGAACCATGGCGATTAAGCAGATGCTTAACGGAGGCGGTTGAGATAGTAAATTCCTTTGCAAGGCGCTCGGTTGAATTAACGAGAGCCTGGAAGCCAGGTGCTCCAAGAATCGGAATGTGCTTTGTGATGGATTCAGGAAGATCGCTTTGTAGGTCGGGTGCTGCTGCTTCTACTGCATGCTCTGCCATCACGCGATATGTTGTGTACTTTCCACCGGCGATGCTAACAAAGCCAGGCTCTGCACGATGGACCATATGTTCACGAGAAGTCTTGGTCGAGAGCGCGGCCTTACTCTGACTTACAAGTGGGCGAAGTCCTGCATACGCACCGAGAATATCCTCAGT
>CANGCW010000137.1 GCA_947452525.1 Actinomycetota bacterium | reverse complement strand
GTTGAAGTAACCTTTCCCCACGTATTGATAGAACGCTGATTTTCTTCTAGAAGGAGCACGGTTATGGCAAGCAAGAGCGCGGACGTCCGCCCAAAGATCACGATGGCTTGCATCGAGTGCAAAGAGCGTAACTACATCACCAAGAAGAACCGCCGTAACGATCCAGACCGTCTTGAGCTCAAGAAGTTCTGCCCACGTTGCAAGCTCTCAACAACTCACCGCGAGACTCGCTAACTTTCTTACATGCTCAACCCCGGCTTGACTGAAATAGTCGGGCGCACCTTTGTGGGTGCCGAGAGCACTACCGTCTCTCAAGAATCAATCACCAACTTTGCGCTCGCTATTGGCGAGCCTGAAACCAACGTCGCACCTCCCACTTTTGCAATCACCATCACCCTCGATAAGTCACAGGAGCTTCTTCAAAATTCTGGACTTGATTGGACTCGCGTCGTCCACGGTGATCAGAAATTCACTAGCACTCGTCCCATCGTTGCTGGGGACACCTTGGTCTGCTCATCAACAATTGAGAGTGCTCGCTCTGTAGCAGGAAATGAAATCGTCACAGTTCGTTCTGATCTGCACAATGGCGAAGAGCTTGTTGCATCATCCTGGTCAACATTGGTGGTCCGCGCATGAGCGCCTTCGAAGTCGGTCAAGAGATTGCGCCTAAAAGTTATCCCGTAACGCGCGAGCTTCTCGTCGGCTATGCAAATGCAAGTGGCGACCAGAACCCGATTCACCAGAATGAAGAGTTTGCAAAGTCTGTAGGACTTCCAGATGTCATCGCCCACGGAATGTTCACCATGGCCCTTGCCGGTCGCTATGCGAGTGAGATCGCTGGCAACTCTGGTGCGATCCGCGAATTTTCGGCGCGATTCACTAAGCCGGTCGTTGTTCCAGCTGGTGCGACCGTTGAGGTTATCTTCAGCGCAAAGGTCAGCGAAGTAACCGCTGAGAGCGTCAAGCTCGATATCACCGCTACCTGCAACGGTGAGAAGGTTCTTGGCATGACCAAGGCCCTCTTTAACCTCTAAGCGATAACCTTTCTCTATGGTTCTCGCGGACTACACGACTCTCAAACTTGGCGGACCTGCCAAGAACTTCGTCCACGCAAAAACGGAAGAAGAGCTGATCGCTGCCATCAAGGAAGCCGATGCCGCTGGTGAAAAGGTACTCATTCTTGGTGGTGGCTCAAATCTTCTTATTGCTGATGCAGGATTTGATGGCACCGTCATCCGCGTTGAGACATCAGGTAACTCCTATGAATTTGATGCATGCAGCGGAGGAATGTTGCAGGTTGCAGCAGGTGAAGATTGGGATACATTCGTTCAATTCACATTGAATAAGGGCTTTGCAAACCTTGAGACGCTGAGTGGAATTCCCGGAACTGTCGGTGGTGCACCGATTCAAAACATTGGCGCATATGGCCACGAGGTCTCAGAGGTCATCGCCCGCGTTCGTACATACGATCGCGAAGCAGGAGCCATCAAAACATTTACAGGTAACGAATGTGGATTCGGTTATCGAACATCAAACTTTAAGAAGAGTCCAGATCGCTACGTTGTTCTGGATGTGACATTTCAATTGCGTAAGGGCGAAGAGTCCTTACCTATTCAATATAAAGAGTTAGCAGATGCGCTCGGTGTTGAGATTGGCGCGCGTGCCAACATTGCAAAGGTGCGCGAGACGGTGTTAGGGCTGCGCGCGAAGAAGGGCATGTTGATCGAATCCGGTATTGCTTCAGCAGGTTCGTTCTTCACAAATCCGATCCTTAGCGCCGAAGCAGCGGCATCGCTTCCAGTAGATGCGCCACGTTGGCCACAGCCGGATGGCACAGTTAAGACTTCAGCTGCATGGTTGATCGAGCACGCAGGCATCTCAAAGGGAACTTCGCACGGTGGCGCGAAGGTCTCTGATCTTCACGTTCTTGCGCTCACAAATGCCGGAACAGCCGCAACTCAGGAGGTCGTTGAATTAGCGCGAACCATCCAAGAGAAGGTGCTTGCTCAGTTCAATGTGAAGCTAGAACCAGAGGTCCGCTTCGTAGGTTTGTAAGAGTTACTTTGCTTCTGAAAGTAAGTTCTTAACGCGGGTAATTCCCTCAACTATATCTTCATCACTCGTTGCGTAGGAGAAACGAAGGTAACCAGAAGGACCGAATGCCTCTCCAGGAACTGCAGCAACCTCAACCTCTTCGAGGATGATTGTTGCGAGTTCAGCAGAAGTCTGTGGACGCTTTCCGCGAATCTCTTTTCCGAGTACGCCCTTTACTGATGGATATACATAGAAAGCACCTTGTGGTGTTGGGCAGACGATGCCAGGAATCTCATTGAGCATCTTCACAATTAACTTACGGCGACGATCAAATGCAACGCCCATCTCGTGGACTGCATCGAGGCTGCCTGTGAGCGCTGCAATTGCTGCACGCTGTGAGACGTTAGAGACATTAGAGGTTAGGTGTGATTGAAGGTTTGTAGCAGCCTTAATTACATCTTTAGGTCCGATCATCCAACCTACGCGCCAGCCAGTCATTGCGTATGTCTTTGCAACGCCATTAAGAATGATGGTGCGATCAGCAATCTCGGGACATACAACTGGAATGCTTGGCGCAGTTGCGCCGTCGTAGAGAAGGTGTTCGTAAATCTCATCAGCAATAATCCAGATGCCATTCGTATTCGCCCACTCTGCAATCGCCTTCACTTGCTCAGGGGAGTAGACAGAACCTGTTGGGTTTGATGGTGAACAGAAGAGGAGCGCCTTGGTGTGGCTGGTCTTTGCTGCTTCAAGTTGTTCGACAGAGACGAGGTAGTTCTGGCTCTCATCTGCGAATACTTCAACAGCGGTACCGCCAGCTAGCTTGATGCACTCTGGGTATGTGGTCCAGTACGGCGCAGGAAGGATGACTTCATCACCTGGGTCGATGATGGAAGCGAATGCTTGGTAGACCGCTTGCTTGCCACCGTTAGTGACGAGGACCTGATCTGCGGTGATTGCATAGTTAGAGTCGCGAAGTGTCTTTGCGACAATCGCTTCGCGCAGATCTGGAAGCCCTGGGGTTGGTGTGTAGCGATGGTTTGCTACAACCGCTGCCGCCTTGGTCGCTGCCTCAACGATATAAGCCGGGGTAGGGAAGTCGGGCTCACCGGCTCCGAATCCAATAACGGGACGACCAGCTGCCTTGAGCGCCTTCGCCTTTGCATCAACTGCAAGGGTGGCTGACTCGGCAATTGCTGAGATTCGGGCAGATACGCGTGGCTTTTCGCTCATAAGTAGAAGTATGCCATCTATGTAATTCAGAGGGCTTCTTGATTGACGCGGTGCATCAGAGCCGAGAGCTCTCTCAG
>CANGCW010000136.1 GCA_947452525.1 Actinomycetota bacterium | reverse complement strand
TGTCGCCCAGATGATGGTGACATTATCTGGTGCACCGGCATCAAGGGTCGCGTTGAGTAAGGCTCCAACAACCTCTTCATCTTTATGTGAGGTGATAATTTTATTCATCTCTGCATCAGAGAGAGTCGACGAGAGTCCATCGCTGCAGAGCAGGAACTTATCTCCGGCACTTGCAGGTACGACTTGAAGAAGTGGATCTACACCTGAATCACCGACGAGCGCTTGGGTGAGAAGTGATCGCTGTGGATGGTCTTGTGCTTCTGCGTGTGTAAGTCGACCTTGATCAATTAACTCCTGCATCACGGTGTGATCAACGCTGATCTGTCGAAGTACCTTCTTCTTTGCATCCCATGAGTAACATCGTGAATCTCCTACGTGGAGTACCTGCACCGCACCTTCGGTGAGATAGAGCGCGGTAAGCGTCGTACCCATTCCTGAGAGCGCGTCATTCTCTGCAGTTCCGGCAAGAAGTTCGTTATCGATATCGTAAATTGAATTGAGAAGTAAGTCTTCGCGAGAATCACTATCGAGATCAGCGGAGCGAAGAGTTGATGAGAGAGTGGCGAGTACGTTAATTGCAATGCTGGATGCGACCTCGCCACCGGCGTGGCCGCCCATTCCATCGGCAACAGCGATGAGTGAGGAAGAGATTAAACCCGCATCTTCATTTCCATCACGGTTAAGGCCGATATGGCTCGTGTACTGGCATGAGAGTGAGCTAGCCATACCGCTCCTCCCATCCATTTAGCGCGCTTAAAGTGAAATCAAATTGAGTGGAGTTAATCGTACAAGTTAGAATTGCCTAATGAGTGCCCCCACAAGATACGCCTATCTAGGACCTGAGGGCACCTTCACTGAGGCGGCTCTCCGCAAAATTGCTAAACCTGGCGATCAACTGATCCCATGCGCAAATGTCACAGCTGCTCTCAACGCCGTCCGTAATGGAAGCGCAGATAAGGCGCTTGTCCCTATTGAGAACTCCGTCGAAGGGGTTGTCGCTCGCACCTTGGACGAACTCGCAACTGGCGAACCACTTGTTATTACTGCTGAGACAACACTTCCCGTCTCATTCGCGCTGATGATCTTGCCTGAGAACGAAGGGAAGGCAATTGCGCGTATCGCAACCCACCCTCACGCTGAGGCGCAGTGCCGTTCCTATGTCGCCCGTGAATTACCAGACGCAGAGATGATTGAGACACCATCAACTGCTGCTGCAGCGCAACGCCTCGACGAGGGTAAGTGGGATGCAGCGATTGCTGCGTCCTTTGCAGCCGAGAAGTATGGAAGAAAAGTTATTGCATCCAATATTGGCGAGAACGAGGGCGCTGTAACTCGATTCATCGTCGCGGAGAAGCCACATGCAACAAGCTCTCCCACCGGTGATGACCGCACCTCACTCGTCGCCTATATCGGACTTGATCACGCGGGTGCGCTCCTTGAGATCCTCACTGAGTTCGCAAAGCAGAATGTAAATCTCACCTTTATTCAGAGTCGTCCGACTGGTTTAGAACTCGGGCACTACCATTTCATTATTGATGTCGAAGGCCACATTGAGGATGCACCAGTTCACGCATCAATTGAGGGCCTCAAAGCAATTTGTGAAGATATCCGCTTCTTGGGTTCATACCCAAGAGTTAAAGATGGGCAGGGAAAGTAGATGATCGATCTCAAGGTAGTACGCGAAAATCCTGAGGCAGCACGTAGATCTCAAGAGGTTCGAGGAGAAGATCCATCGCTCATCGATGCGCTCATTGCAGCTGATGATGCACGACGCCTTGCTCTTATTGAATTTGAGACGCTCCGCGCGGAACAGAACCAACTCTCAAAGAGCGTTGGTAGCGCAAAGGGCGATGAGCGGAACGCTCTCTTGGAGAGCGCAAAAGAGTTAGCAACAAAGGTGAAAGCTGCCGATGCAGTTCGTGCAGAGTTAGAAGAGAAGACGAATGCTCTTCAACTTCAGATCTCCAACCTTATTGATCCTGATGCACCTGTTGGCGGCGAAGCAGATTTCGTTGTGCTGGAAGAGATCGGCACACCACGTGATTTCACTAAGGATGGATTTGAACCGAAGGATCACGTTGAGATTGGAAAGATTCTCAAGGCGATCGATACAGAGCGCGGCGCGAAGGTCTCCGGTTCACGTTTCTACTACCTTACCGGACCTGGCGCACTTCTTGAGTTTGCACTTATTAACTTTGCGATCTCATCCGCTGTAAAAGCTGGATTTATTCCAGTCATTCCACCAGTTCTCGTAAAGCCAGCAGCAATGGAGGGAACAGGTTTCCTCGGCCAAGCAGCAGAGAATGTCTTCCACCTGGAAGAGGATGACTTTTACCTCGTGGGAACATCAGAAGTTCCACTCGCTGCTTATCACCGCGATGAAGTCCTTGAAGAACTTCCTGTTCGTTATGCAGGTTACTCATCATGCTTCCGTCGCGAAGCAGGAACTTACGGAAAAGATACGCGCGGAATTATCCGGGTACATCAATTCGATAAGGTCGAGATGTTTATCTATTGCAAGCCAGAGGATGCAAAGGCTGAACATCAGCGTCTTCTCCAATGGGAGAAGGATTTCCTCAACGCAATGGAGATTCCATACCGCGTCATCGATGTTGCATCGGGTGATTTAGGATCAAGTGCGAACCGTAAGTTCGACTGCGAAGCTTGGATTCCTACACAAGGCACTTACCGTGAAGTGACATCAACCTCGAACTGCACAGAGTTCCAATCCCGTCGACTTAATATCCGCTACAAGGCAGAAGATGGCACAAAGCCGCTAGCAACTCTTAATGGAACGCTCGTTGCGATTCCTCGCATGATTGTTGCAATTCTCGAGAACCATCAGAATGAAGATGGTTCAGTGAACGTTCCCGCAGCGCTCCGTCCATTCCTTGGTGTCGATACTTTGGTTCCTGCGTGAGTATTCCCGGGTACCGGCCGAAGCTCATAGCAACTGATCTTGATGGAACGATCGTTCCTCATTACTCAGGTGTGAGCGATCGAACGATTGCTGCATTTAAACGCGCACGTGATCTTGGTGTAGAGATCTTCTTCGTTACCGGAAGGCCTCCTCGTTGGATGCCTGAAGTACGAGATGCTTTTGGATTCGGAAGCGCAATCTGCGCAAATGGTGCGATGCTGTATGACTTAATGAATGACAGAGTTCTTGAAGAGTTCAACATCTCGGTTGAGGTACAACTTGAATTAGTGAAGAAGCTTCGCGAAGTAATTCCGCCAATTTCTTTTGCAATTGAGTACGGCAATGAGTTCCACCACGAGAGCAAGTACATCCCTCGTTGGGATATCGGTATCGATATGCAACCAGTGGATCGCATTGAAGATCGTTGTGT
>CANGCW010000135.1 GCA_947452525.1 Actinomycetota bacterium | reverse complement strand
TGTCGAACAACGACATCGACCAGCTTTCCGATATCGCGCCCGCTCTCATCGCGAACGGGACAGCCGATTAAACCTGCGAGAGAGACCAGAGATTCGCGGATACTCTTTCGAGCGAGGACAGAGTCACGACGACCAACGATGCGCTTAGCCGCGCGGATTGGGGCTGCGGCTTGGCTCTTCATAGGCCAATCCTAAGCGGTCACCCCTAGTTGGTGTGCAGTGAGAGCGGTACGCCTACGATCGATTTAGGACGGACCATCAACTTCTCGAGGAGTTCGTAGATCGCCTTGCTCGCAGGGGCATCTGGGCGGGCGAGGGTAATCGGGTCGCCCTCATCGCCTCCCTCACGAAGATGAACATCAAATGGAATCGAGACCAACAATGGGACTGGTGCGCCAACAAGGTTGGTGAGGCGGGTAGCAGCCTCGGCTCCGCCACCGCTTCCGAAGATAGAGAGCGCCTCGCCGCAATGTGGACATGGGGTATCGCCCATATTCTCAACGACGCCGAGAATCTGCTGCTTCAACTGATGTGCGATACGTCCAGCGCGTTCTGCAACTTCTGCAGCGGCAACTTGAGGAGTTGTAACAACGAGAATCTCTGAGGCAGGAATCAACTGTGCAAGTGAGATCGCGATATCACCAGTGCCTGGTGGAAGATCGAGGAGGAGGAGATCAAGGTCGCCCCAATACGCATCACTAAGAAGTTGTTCGAGCACGCGATGAAGAAGTGGACCGCGGTATGCGACCGGATCAGAACGCTCTGGCTTAAACATCTCCATCGAGACGATCTTCACACCGTACTTTTCAATTGGGATAAAGGTTTGATCAATCGCCGTTGGACGTTGACCAAGCACACCCATCAAGCGAGGCACTGAGTGGCCATAAACATCTGCATCAAGGATTCCAACTTTAAGTCCTTTAGCAGCTGCTGCGACTGCAAGATTTACTGTTACAGATGACTTTCCTACGCCGCCTTTACCGGATGCGATTCCAAGTACGCGAGTGAGTGAGCCAGGTTGTGCAAAGGGAATGAACTTCTCTTTTCCACCGCGGATGAGGGAGCGAACATTTGCACGTTGCTCCTCGCTCATGACGCCGAAGGAGAGGTTGAGATCTTTAACGCCCTTAACGCCCATGACTGCGTTTGTGACATCAGTGCGCAGACGCTCGCGCATTGGGCAGCCAGAGATAGTGAGAAGAACGTTAAGAGTGACCTTGCCACCCTTCTCTTCTAGAGTGTCGACCATTCCAAGTTCTGTGATGGAGCGGTGAAGTTCAGGATCAATAACCTTGCTGAGCGCTTCGCGCAGCTCAGCGGTGAGATCTTTACTCATAGGAGATCTGGGTCAATCTTGGCGCTCTTGCCAATCTCTTTAATCTCTTCTGTTGGATCTGCTTCATCGAGTGCGTTACCAATCGTCTTCTTAATGAAATTCTTTGGGCGAAGATCTCCTACTTCAAGATCTTGGAACTCTGGTCCGAGGCTATCTTTCAACTCGCTCGTTGCATTATTTGCAATCTCTTTGAGGCGCTTAATCCACTTCGCTGCATCGCGAGCCACATGTGGCAGGCGGTCTGGTCCGATGAGAAAGAGTGCAATCACAGCGAGTGCGATGAACTCCCCTGCCCCAATATTGAACATAGTTGGAAGCCTACCTCTACTGCTTACCTGCCACCAAAGTTAGCGAAAAGGACTTCTTTGTAGAGTCGCGAAGAACGGTGATGGAGACTTTCTCGCCAACGCTATGGGAACGGATGGCGACGACCAGCTCATCAGAGTTGGTGATCTTCTTGCCGGCAAACTCCACGATGACATCGCCTGGCTTTATTCCAGCCTTAGCCGCTGGGCCACCGGCAAGTACGGCGTCAGAGGCAGGGGCAACCCGAGCGCCCTCACCTTGGTAACTTGTATCAATCTTTACTCCGACGATTGGATAGGTCGCCTTACCAGTCTTAATAATCTGATCCGCTACCTTCTTTGCCTGATTAATAGGAATAGCGAAACCCAGTCCGATGGAGCCTGACTGCGCTGAGGAGAATGCACTACTCGTATTGAGTGAGGCGATTGCAGAGTTAATGCCAATGACTGCGCCAGTCATATCAACAAGTGGACCACCGGAGTTACCGGGGTTAATTGCTGCATCAGTTTGGATTGCATTGATAAATGAGTTCTGTGTCGATGAACCGGTGGAGACAGCGCGATCCTTCGCGGAGATAATTCCTGATGTAACAGTTCCGGCAAGACCCAATGGGGAGCCGATTGCGATTACGGCATCGCCCACAACTACTTTCTCACTATCGCCTAATGAGAGAGCTGGTGCGCTCGAAACATCAATCTTAAGAACTGCGATGTCGTACTCTGGTGCGCGACCTACGACTGTTGCCGAATAGGTGGAGCCACTTGAGAGAGTGACACGGATGCGACCACCGGTCACGGCTGATTCAATGACGTGGTTATTTGTAAGAATGTAACCGTTGCTATCGAAGAAGAAGCCCGATCCGGTATCGGCGCCCTGCGCACTTGATGCATCGATATTGACCACTGATGGTGAGACCTTTGCAGCGATCGCAGCGATGGAATCAGGAGCACGCTCGATGGTGGAGTGACTGGAGACGACGTTTGCGCTATGAACGTTGAGGATGCGGTCCAGACCAGCACCTGTAGCGCCCGCGAAGAGCGCGATTGCTATCGCGAGTCCGATTGTTACCTGCTTAGAACTCTTCTTCGCCGGCTCAGTGAAATTGACCTGATCAGAACTCATCCACCATGGGTGTTCGCTACTCATAGTGCGATTTTATGTGGTCAGAGAGAGGTGCAAAACCGGAATCTGCCTAGAGATTACTGAGAGATTAAAGTTTTGTTGCGAGGAGAACGCCGGAACCCAATGGGAGCACAGTTGAACTCCATCGAGAATCTTCCTTAATTGCTCGAATTGCATCACGGCGTGAGACCGAGTCGAAATCGCGCTGGGTTGGATCAGCGACCTTGCCGCCATCAAGTGCGTAATCGATGAATAGCGTGCCCCCGACCTTCAACATCCGATAGGCCTCATGAACAATGTCTAGTAAGTCTGGAGCTACGCGGACGACGACTAGGTCGTAATTCCCATCCGCTAACTTTGCGATGATGTCGATGACATTTCCAGTGATCAATCTGAAGCGTTGTGCGCTAACACCGCTCTCTTCAAAGATTGATCGGGCATTTGTTGCATGTTCGCGTTCTGTATCAATACTTGTCAGGACGGCATCTTTAGGTGCACCTTGAAAGAGCCAAAGTCCGCTAACACCTGAACCAGTACCAATCTCAACGATGGATTGTGCGCGGCTATTTGCTGCGACGAATTGAAGGAGGCCACCAACCGCAGGAGTTGGATCAATAGCTGCGACTTCAATGCCATT
>CANGCW010000134.1 GCA_947452525.1 Actinomycetota bacterium | reverse complement strand
GTCTCACCCTATGGTTGGGATACACCCGGTGGGGTTCAGGTTCACATTAAAGAGCTGGCAGAGAACTTCATCGGTAAGGGACATGAAGTCTCAGTAATCGCACCAGTCAGCGATGAGAGTGCGATTACCGAAGATTGGCTTGTTAATGCGGGTCGTCCAATCTCGGTCCCATTTAACGGAGCTGTTGCAAAGGTGCTCTTCGGTCCACTAGCGACATCACGAGTGCGTCAATGGATCGCTCAGGGCGAATTTGACGTGATCCATATTCACGAACCCGTTGTTCCATCGCTCTCACTCCTTGCCTGTTGGTCAGCTGAAGGCCCCATGGTTGCAACCTTCCATGCATCCTCGCCAAAGCAACGAGCGCTCACAGCGGTTAGTCCAATGCTTGAACCAGTGTTAGAACGCATCACTGCACGCATTGCAGTGAGCGAGATGGCGAGAAAGACTCTCACCGATCACTTTGCAACTGATGCGGTCATCATTCCTAACGGAATAAACAGCTCTGTCTATAAGCATGCGCAACCACATCCAAACTGGCGAAGACCATTCACGCTTGGTTTCCTTGGAAGATTTGATGAAGATCGCAAAGGTCTGGCAGTTCTGTTGGCAGCTATGCCGCAGATTCTGAAAAAGTATCCCGATGTTCGTCTTCTGGTTGCTGGCCCCGGCGATGCGGATGCTGCGTACAAGAAGATGGATGCCTCGCTCCGCTCTAAGGTGGATTTCCTTGGACGCCTTTCGGATGCCGAGAAACAATCGTTCTTCAAGTCAATAGATATCTACGTGGCACCGAATATCCGTGGTGAGTCCTTTGGAATCATCCTCGCAGAGGCGATGGCGGCCGGTACTCCAATCGTTGCTAGTGACATCGAAGCATTTGTCGCGGTGCTTGAAAGTGGTGCCTCCGGGACTCTCTTCAAAGTTGGTGATTCAAAGGATTTGGCTAAGAGAATCATTGAACTCTTCGGGAATCGTGCTCTAGGGGAAGCTTTAGCTCTCCGAGCGAGTGAGGCGGCGCAGCGTTTCGATTGGGAGAGCGTCGCTGACGAAATCTTCCACGTGTACGAGTTGGCTCAGACTTTGGCTGGTCCTGAGAATTCGACTGTCACCCTTGCATCCGAGAACCGAGCATGGAAGAGGTTTAGAAACGATGACTAAGTACATATTCGTAGGCGTCATTCTGACGCTTCTCTTCTTCTGGTATCTCTCTTTCTCCGCATCACGCCTTGATCGACTTCACCATCGAGTTGAGACTTCGTGGGAGCATCTCGATGCACTACTACAGCGACGCGCAGCTATCGCACTCGATATCGCACACGACACAGATCTTGATCCAGCAATGGATATCCTCTTAACGGCATCGGCCTATGAGAGTCGAAAAGTAGAGTCCAGCCTCTCTGATTTTGCTGAGGAGCGTAGTGAAGCGGAATCTATGCTCTCGGAATCACTAAAGGTTTTGCGAGATTCAGCGCTTGCGCAAGAGATTCAAGTAAAGGTCCGCCACCTTGATCAATTAGGCGAGATAACCGAGAAGGTGAAGATTGCAATCGCGGTTCATCTGGAAGCGGTGAACGCTGTTCGCAACCTCCGTAGCAAGTTGATCTTCCGTGCATTCCATCTTTACGGGCATGCAAAACTTCCATTCCGTTATTCATTCGAAGACGATGATCTGTAAGGGGTAGCCATGAATCGAAGAAAATATCTCCTTGCCCTAACTGCGGTCGGGGTACTGGCTCTGACTGGTTGCGGTTCGCACAGCGCGACGGGAGGATCGTCACAAGATGGTTCAACGTCCCCTGAAAGAAATCTGCTCACCAATCTCGAGGGCGGCAATGGTCCTGTCCTCGTTGTAAAGATTGATGACACAACACCTGCACATCCTCAGATCGGTCTAAATAAGGCTGATGTTGTTTATATCGAACAGGTTGAAGGTGGTCTAAGCCGTATCGCTGCGGTTTTTAGTGATCCAACTCGTCTACCGGATTTGATAGGGCCAGTTCGTTCAGCGCGAATCTCCGATCTCGACATCCTCGCCCAGTATGGTCATGTCGGTTTTGCCTTTAGTGGTGCCCAAACAAAGTTTTATCCACTTATTGATGCGGCTAATCTTTCGAACCTCAGCGCGGATCACATACCTGCACCTATTTACACTCGTGATGAGACTCGTTATGCACCAACCAATTTGATTCTTCATCCACATGAACTTCTCGCTAAAGCAGAGGCGGATGGAAAGCAGATCGACACCGTGAAGAGCATCGGCTTCACATTTGGAGAAATTCCATCTGGAGGAGTTCCGATTAAGTCGGTCGCCTTCTCGTGGCCAGCTGCTCGATACATTGCAACCTGGTCGAAGAGCCTTGGTCAATGGATTTATAAGTTTGATGGTCAGCCAAACCTTGCTTCAGATGGTTCGCGTCTGGGCTCACCTACACTCATTATTCAGAAAGTTTCGATCACTGATTCCCAATTTAAGGATCGTCACGGGGGAGTCACCCCATTTAGTGCAACGGTAGGAAGTGGCACAGGTTACTTATTGCGTGAAGGGAAGGCGATTCCCATCTTGTGGAACAGGCCAAGCGCCGAAGTGGGCACTTCTTGGACTACGGCCGGTGGAAAGCCGGCGAATATGGGAACGGGCCAGATTTGGATTGCCCTCGTGGGCAACGAACCTGTCTTCAAGTACCCAGCCACTAATAGGGAAACGGCCACCGCAACCAGCAAGTAGACTTCAACCCTACTTAATCTCGACTTACGGGGAGTATTCATGTCACAGGATTCAACGAAGGTAATCGGCTCTGATCGCGTTAAGCGCGGTATGGCAGAGATGCTCAAGGGCGGCGTCATTATGGATGTCGTCAACGTTGAGCAAGCGAAGATTGCTGAAGATGCTGGCGCTGTTGCTGTTATGGCACTCGAACGCGTTCCTGCAGATATCCGCGCACAAGGTGGAGTCTCACGCGCATCAGATCCTGACATGATCCAAGCCATACAAGCTGCGGTCTCGATTCCCGTCATGGCGAAGGTTCGAATCGGCCACTTCGTAGAGGCGCAGGTACTTGAGAGTCTCAAAGTCGATTACATCGATGAGTCGGAAGTTCTCACACCAGCAGATTACGAACACCACATTGATAAGTGGAAGTTCACAATTCCTTTCGTCTGTGGAGCAACAAATCTTGGTGAGGCACTTCGCCGCATTAATGAAGGCGCTGCAATGATTCGCTCCAAGGGTGAAGCCGGAACTGGCGACGTCTCCAATGCAACAACGCATATGCGCAAGATCGGTGCGGAGATTCGTAAGCTCACATCAATGCGTGAAGATGAACTTTATGTAGCGGCTAAGGAGCTTCAAGCTCCATATGATCTCGTCAAAGAAGTTGCGAGCACAGGGAAGCTTCCAGTTGTT
>CANGCW010000133.1 GCA_947452525.1 Actinomycetota bacterium | reverse complement strand
TGCGCGGTTCTTACCCTTGTTGAGAAACTTTGTAATATCGAAATCAGCAGCAAGGCGTGAATCCTTCGCCATGCCTACTTCTTTTCCATTGATGCTAAGGATCGCTACCGACTCAAAGCCGCCTATTTGAAGAACGATGCGACTACCGGTCCAGTCGCGAGGCACCACGAAGTCGCGCTCATAAATTCCAGTTGGGTTGTGTGCCGGGACCTCAGGAGGAAGCTCATCAAATGGCATCTGCACATTTGTATAAATCGGCTTATCCCAAAAGATGTTTGATGGCTCTTGGGTTGTCCAGAGCCCAGGAACCGGAATCTTTCCCCAGACCTTTGTTAACGAGGCATCAGGTGACTTTAGGAGTTGAAAGTCCCAGACGTCATCGAGTGATATGCACTCTTCATGGTTGAGGTTGAGCATCGGTTCGCGATTTACGGCAACCGTCTCAGGGCTATTCCAGTACTTCATGTAAATCCTCGTGCCTTCTCAAAACTCTTCAGCGTAAGTTTTGTAGTGAAACTCTAGTGCCTATGGGAATAACCCTCTAGTACTCTGCAACCATGATTACGCTGAAGAGTCAGAAGAGTTCACTCCTCTTTAAAGTTGTTGACGGCCAACTCGTTATCTCCCATTGGGGCAGCCCACTCGGCTCTGGTGACGATATCGAGCAGCTCTCTCTCGCGACGACGACCGCGGTCTCCCATAACAACTTCAATGAGATTATCGAGCGCGATGTACTTCGCCAGCACTCCAAGGGCTTCCTTGGCCATCCATCGATCTCTGGCCACCGCAATGGCAAGAACTGGTCCCCTCATTTCAACCTCACTTCGCACACACTTCAGGGTGAGAGCCTCATCGCTGAGTTTGTAGATACCGATGCGAAGCTCTCGCTCCGACAGGTCTACTCCCTCAATGCGCAAGGCATCCTCTCTATCTCCGCATCCCTGACCAACAGCGGTTCGGATGAATACACCCTCAACGAATTTCTCTACTGGTTGCCGTTGGTTGATCGCGCAACAGAGACGATGGACTTCACGGGTCGGTGGTCACACGAGCGCCACCCACAACGTCGCGAGATCATGTTTGGACTCACAACTCGCGAGATGAGTGAAGGTCGCTCAAGCCACGATTACACCATCGCCCAACTCGCGATGACGCAAGGCGCGAATTTCTCCATTGGTGAGGTCTGGTCACTCTCCGTTGCATTTAGCGGCAACTCGGTACATCACATCGAGCGCCATGCGCACGGATTTAAATCCATCGGCGCTGGTGAACTACTGCTTCCTGGTGAGATCACGATTGCACCAGGTGCTACATACGACGTCTCCCCTGTCATTGCGAATTACAGCAACGAAGGAATCGATGGCCTCAGCCACAACTTCCATGCCTGGCAGCGTTCTCGCCCACATCACCCAACAAATATTCGCCCACGTCCTGCAACCCTCAATATGTGGGAGGCGGTCTACTTCGATCACAGTATCGATCGCATCAAAGCGCTCGTCGATGTCGCAGCAGAGGTTGGCATTGAACGTGTAGTTCTCGATGATGGTTGGTTCCATCTCCGTCGCCAAGATAACGCTGGCCTCGGTGACTGGGTTATCGATCCAGCAGTTTGGCCTAATGGTTTCGGCGAAATCATCTCGTACATCAACGATAAAGGAATTGAATTCGGTCTCTGGTTTGAAGGCGAGATGGTCAACCCTGATTCAGATCTCTATCGCGCACACCCAGAGTGGATGTTGCAGGAGGGTGATCGCAAGATGCCACTCTCTCGTAACCAATTAGTTCTCGACCTCACGCATGAGGGTGCGTATAACCACGTGCTCGAGCAGGTCTCTGCAGTACTTGGTGCAAATAACATCGCGTACATCAAGTGGGATCACAACCGCATCCTCATCGATGCTGGTCACCTTGGTCGCGCCGCAGTGCACAACCAGACGCTCGCGCTCTATCGCCTCTTCGATGAGTTGAAGCGCCGCCATCCAGGTCTTGAGATTGAGAGCTGCTCATCAGGTGGTGGCCGTATCGATCTCGGAATGATTGAACATGCAGATCGTTTCTGGACGAGCGATAACAACGATGCGCTCGAGCGTCAGACGATTCAACGTTGGACATCAATCGCTATTGCACCAGAACTTCTCGGTACACATATCGGACCAACGGTT
This sequence comes from Actinomycetota bacterium, assembly GCA_947452525.1. Taxonomy (GTDB): domain Bacteria; phylum Actinomycetota; class Actinomycetes; order Nanopelagicales; family Nanopelagicaceae; genus PALSA-747. Next base: position 1,258 of record CANGCW010000133.1, on the reverse strand, counting down.
GGTCATCAGACCGGCAAGACAACCCAGCTCTCATTCCGCGCGATCAACGCACTCTTTGGCCATGCCGGAATCGAGTGGGATATCACCGAGACAACGCCTGCAGAGCGCGCCATTCTTAAGTCGTGGGTCGCTCTCTACAAGGCGAAGCGTGGATTGCTCCATAGCGGTAAGTCCGTTCGCGTGGATCATGCGGAGTCCACCTCATTTCTTTACGGCGTCATCAGTGAAGATAAGTCAGAGGCGCTCTTTGCATATATGCAACATCTGATGTCAGCGGCGAATCATCCATCAAATATTCTCATTCCAGGCCTTGATCCGGATAAGAAGTACTTGGTGAAGATCGAAAAGGCGGTCGGCGAGCCTCGGTATATGCAGATTGGCGATGTTCTCTGGGGCGATGGAGTCACTCTTACCGGTGGCGCACTCGCACATATCGGACTCAAGCCTCCCATCCTCGCTCCTGAGAATGGAATCTTGATCTCACTTACTCAGGTGTAAGTGCTCACCATCGATCTCTAAATCAATATGAGAGTCGATGATGAGGATCTTTGAGGTGAGAATCATTGCGACCCGCTTTGCTATGCGACGCGCTTGAAGCGCATCGAGATACTCAAATGGTTCATCGAGGATAAAGATTGGCGTGTGGCGCAGAAGTGCGCGAGCCAACTTCATACGTTGACGCTCTCCACCAGAGAAGTTATGTCCAAATGGCCCGATATGCGTATCGAGCCCATCAGGCAGTGAGTTAATTAAATCTGCGAGTTCGACGACTTCCAGCATCTGCATGATTTCGCGGTCGCCGAGATCCTCACGAGCAATACGGAGATTCTCGCGGATTGAACTTTGGAAGAGGTGATCCTCTTGAAGGCCCACTGTTACAAGGTTTGGTGTCAACGACGGAAGAACTTCCCCATCAACGATGATCTCTCCCGTGTATGGTGCAAGTCCGCAGAGCGCATGAACAATCGAGCTCTTGCCAGCGCCACTTGGGGCGGAGATAAGAATGGCGCGCTCATTTGTCGCGTTGAAGGAGATTGGTTGGATCTTTCCAACTAAGTGAGAGGGAATGAAGTTTTTAACTTCCAGTGAATCAACGAGATTCAGTACTGGCAATTCTGCTTCGCCCTCAATCTCAGCGACTCCTTGATCCACTCGCTTTGCGGCGCTCAGTATTGATGAGAGTTCGGCGAAGGCGAGCGAGAGTCCATTGGATCCATCAAAGATTGCGAGTGGAAGTAGGGCGAGAACCGCAACATTC
>CANGCW010000132.1 GCA_947452525.1 Actinomycetota bacterium | reverse complement strand
TTGCGAATATCTGACCACAATGAAATGGAAGGACGATCTTTCATTCGATGGTAACTAATGACACCAACGACGGTGCCAATAATGCCGGCCAATAGCAGTGTAAATGCAGCGCCGTTATATGTAACGGAATAATCGCTGTAATGGAAGGAGTGGCGCCCAATAGCAGCAGCAACAACTGGCGATATCGCTAAAACCAGTACCAGGCTTATGCGAATCAGTGATTGGATGAAAGCGAAGACTCGTCCGCGCATCTCATCTTCAACTTCAAGACCCAACATCGTAAATCCGGTAACCCAGCTCAGTCCAGCAAATGCACCCAAGATAATGGTGACGATGAGCGCCAGCACCAGATTGGTAATGGTTGAGAGCAGAATCAGGAAGATGGAAGAGATGGTGAGTGAGGCGCCGAAGATCCGTCGTCTGGAGAATTGCGAGAAGATTTTGGGTCCTAGCGATATTCCCAGTGCAAGACCAGTGAAGACTGATCCAAAGAGAACGCCATATGCGGCATCGCCCGCATTGAGATCACCAACGAATGTTCGTGCTAATCCGATGACCGCGCCTGCTGCAAAGAAGGCGCCGAGCATTCCGATGACGAGTCCATTAATAACCTGCGACTTACGCACAAACGAGAATCCACCTAAGAGTGATTTACCAATGTTCTCACCCTCGGTTCCAATTGCTGGACCTTTGGGAAGTCCCTTAATTCCAAAGACAACCCATGCTGTGTATAAGAAGGAGAGCGCATCGATATAGAGCGCGATATTTGCAGTAGAGGCATATCGCTCTGAGAATGTCTTAGAGAGTGGACCCGCAACTAACGCAAGAAGGGAGAAGACAATCGCAGCGAGCGGTGCCGTTCCATAACTCGCAAGGAGTGTTACCTGATTAGCCGACTCCAACTTATTTTTAGGAATCAGATTTGGAACTGATGCCTCTTTTGCAGGTGACCAGAAGAGCGTTACCGCTTCCACGAGGACAGTTGCGGTGTAGAGCCAGAAGTAATTTCCGACTAGTGGAATGGAGAGGTATAGGAAGAAGCGGAGAATGTCGCAGAGAATCATTAAGCGACGCCGATCGAAGCGATCTGCAAAGACGCCAGCGATAGGTCCAAGGATGACTGCTGGCAGGAGGCGCACAATAAAGACGCCTGCGATTGCAAAGTTAGCTTTGGAGTAATTGCCACCCGCGAGCTGTTGAGCGAGCGCAGTCGTTGCGAGGAGACCTAACCAATCTCCGAATGAGGAGAAGGCCATTGAATTCCAGAGGCGTCGGAAGGCTGGATACGAGAGGACGCTCCGGGTATCTGCCTGGGCAGGAGCGCTCGGGTATGGCAGCGAGTTCGACATGAGGGTGAGTCTAACTTGAGGCGGTTTTTGCCGAACCAGTGCCTGTGGCTGCCTTCTTCTTCTTTGCTGTACCTGTCGCCTTCACAACCTTGCTCGTAAGCGTGGGCGCAGCCTTCTTGGCGCGCTTGCTCGTCTTCTTCGCCTTAGTGGCCCCGCCATTCTCGGCCTCCCAGGCGCGGCGACCAGCGAGGAGCTCGAGGCCACGCTCGAGGGTCATAAATTCCAGGGTATCGCCACGGCGGAGGGTCGCATTGGTCTCGCCATCAGTGACATACATACCGAAGCGGCCATCCTTCATAATCACATCTTTACCGCTCGCCGGATCCTTACCGAGCTCCTTCAGTGGCGGCTTAGCTACTCCGCGACGACGGACCTTCGGTTGCTTATAAATCTCTACCGCTTCTTCCAAGGTGATGGAGAAGAGTTGATCTTCAGATGTGAGCGTTCGTGAATCGGTACCGTGGGTGAGATAGGGACCGTAACGTCCATTCTGCACCGTGATAGCAACACCCTCGTACTCACCAAGTGTGCGAGGTAGGGAGAATAACTTCAGCGCATCGTCCATCGTGATCGTATCGAGTGACATATACGAGAGAAGTGATGCGGTCTTCGCCTTCGGTGCATCCTTCTTCTTCCGCGGCTTCTTCAACTCACCAGTCTTCTTATCAACGACCATCTCAGGTTCAGGCAAGATCTCTGTGACATATGGACCGAAGCGGCCAGACTTTGCAATCAACTCAAGACCGGTCGAAGGATCGGTTCCGAGGGTGCGCTCACCTGATGGCTTTGCAAGAAGTTCAAGAGCGAGTGCGAGAGTTAACTCATCGGGTGCGATGTTCTCTGGGATATTTGCAAACTTACGTTCATCGCCCTGGCCTTGTTGGATATACGCACCAAAGCGGCCAACGCGGATCTCAATATCCTGACCCATCTTCATCGTGTTGATCTGCTGCGCATCAATCGCGCCGAGATCATCAGCGAGATGCTGGAGACCAGGTTGATCTCCCTCACCATAGAAGAACTTCGTTAACCAGGCGACTCGATCCTCTTCACCATTTGCAATACGGTCGAGGTCTGCCTCCATGGAAGCGGTAAATTCATAATCGACTAACTTGCTGAAATGTTGTTCAAGTAGTCCGGTCACCGAGAATGCCAAGAATGTTGGAACGAGAGCGCGACCACGCTTAACAACATAGCCGCGATCTTGAATGGTGGAGATAATCGATGCGAAGGTTGATGGTCGACCAATACCGAGCTCTTCAAGTTTCTTGACAAGTGTTGGCTCTGTGTAACGTGCTGGTGGCTTTGTATCGTGCCCTTCACATGTGTACTCATCTACTTTAATGGTCTCACCAACAGACATCGGTGGCAGGCGCTTATCCGCGGAATCGTCGTCACTCTTTACATCATCTGCATCAGCGATATCTTCATATGCTGCGAGGAAGCCTGGGAAGGTAATAACGCTGCCATTTGCACGGAAAATAGCTGACTTTCCGCTCTTCGTCTTCGCATCAAAGTCGACGCGCATCTGCATCTTCTTCGCATCGGCCATCTGCGAAGCAATCGTCCGCTTCCAGATTAAGTCATAGAGTGCGAACTCATCGCGTGAGAGTTCCGGTGCAAGTTCACCTGGAGTTTTAAATACATCTCCGGCTGGGCGAATCGCTTCGTGCGCCTCTTGCGCACTCTTCGACTTACCTTCATATAGTCGTGGTGATGATGGAAGGTAGTCGGCACCGTAGAGTGCGCGGACGCTCTTGCGCGCCGCATCAATCGCAGATGCAGAGAGCGTTACCGAGTCGGTACGCATGTAAGTGATGTAACCATTTTCGTAGAGACGCTGTGCAACGCGCATCGTGATCTGTGCGCCCCAACCGAGTCGGCTACCAGCATCTTGTTGCATCGTTGATGTTGTAAATGGCGCCTTGGGACGTTCGGTACGAGGTGACTCCTCTGTTGATTTAACAACGAGGCTCTGACCTTGGAGAGATTGTGTTAACTCTTTCGCACTCGCCTCATCGAGAAGGAGAATGTTCGATGCCGACTTCTCTTTAATCGCACCGGTGTCGTCAAAGTCATTTGT
>CANGCW010000131.1 GCA_947452525.1 Actinomycetota bacterium | reverse complement strand
GGGCTCGCGAGAAGAATTCCAGTAAGTCCACCGAAGAGGAATGTTACGAGGAAGCCGAGAACGAAGAGCATTGGTGTCTCAAATGTGAGAGCACCTCTCCACATTGTTCCGATCCAGTTAAAGAACTTCACACCGGTTGGGACACCGATTAAGAAGGTCATAAAGGAGAAGAATGGAAGGAGAACTTGTCCGCTAGCGAACATATGGTGAGCCCAGACAGATACTGAGAGAGCTGCGATGCCGATTGTTGCTGCGATGAGGCCCTTATAACCGAAGATTGGCTTGCGGCTAAAGACCGGCAGAATCTCAGATGCGATTCCAAAGAACGGAAGAGCAAGGATGTACACCTCTGGGTGTCCGAAGAACCAGAAGAGGTGCTGCCAGAGCATCGCTCCACCATTTGCCGGATCGAAGATATGCGAACCGAATAGTCGGTCAGATTCCAATCCGAGGAATGCTGCGGCGAGCGGTGGGAATGCAAGAAGAACCAAGATTGATGTGAGGAGAACGTTCCAGGAGAAGATCGACATACGGAACATCGTCATTCCAGGTGCGCGCATCGTGAAGATGGTTGTAATGAAGTTGACTCCGCCGAGAATTGTTCCGATACCACCGATTGCAAGACCGACTACCCAGAGATCTCCACCGATACCTGGTGAATACTGCGAGTTAGCAAGTGGTGCATATGCGGTCCATCCAAATGATGCTGCTCCCCCTGGGCTCAAGAATCCCGCGAAGGCCATAAGGCCACCGAAGAGGTAGAGCCAGTACGAGAGCATGTTCAAACGTGGGAATGCAACGTCAGCTGCGCCAATCTGAAGCGGCATGATGACATTTGCGAAACCAACGAAGAGTGGCGTTGCAAACATCAACAACATGATTGTTCCGTGCATTGTGAAGATCTGGTTGTACTGCTCGTTGCTAAAGAATTGAAGTCCAGGACGTGACAATTCGCTACGGAGCATAAGAGCGAGAATTCCACCAACGATGAACCAGGCGAAGCTAGTCATCAGGTAGAGATAACCGATTGTCTTGTGATCGGTTGAGGTGATCCACTTTACAAAGAGGCGGCCCTTGCTGGCGCTCTTAGGTGCGAGTGGTGCATCCTGACGGAGCGGAGTCTCTGCATACGTCGTCATGATTAAGCCGCCTTAAATGTTGCTAAGTAGGACTGGTATTCAGCTGGTGTAACAACCTTGACCTTGAAGAGCATCTCAGAATGGTCACGACCACAGAGGATGTTGCAACGACCTGGGTATGTACCCAGCTTGTTAGCAGTGAATTCAAGGTGGTTGGTAACACCAGGAAGATTCTGCATTTGAATCATGAATGCTGGAATCCAGAATCCGTGCACGACATCACTTGACGTGAGTACGAATTGGACTGGCTCGCCTTGCGGAAGAATGAGTGTTGGTGCCTGTGCAGGTGTGCCTGTAACAGTTGAATCCTTAGGCGCAAGCTTTGTATCGGCATATGTGAACTGCCATGACCACTGTTGCGCATTCACATCAATAACGTGAGCAACCTTCTCAACTGGAGTGAGGTGCGTAATCTTCGACTCGTCTTTAGCAGTGAGATAGAAGAGGAATGCAACGATAAGGAATGGGATGACGGTGTAAGCAACTTCAACGGGTACGTTGTACTGAGTCTGCTTTGGAAACTCGTCACCCTTCTTGCGATGGAAGAAGATCGGCCACATGATGAGCACGAATGTAAATACGCCCACGATGATGATGCTGATGACAACGAACTGCCAGAGCGAGATCGAAGTCTGGTTTACAGAGGACAGGTCTTTCTTATAGCCAAAGCCTGGGAGGCTCGAAGACGAGCATCCTGAAAGGAGGGCAATGAGCCCACCGATTGAGGCAGAGGCGAGGATTTTTCTCCCGATACGCATTGGCAAAGGATAACCTTTGCGCTCGCAAAGACCGACAATCCTCGATAGCCTTCCTCGGGTGGGTCTCATCACAGCGTTTCAGAGCGAATCCCCTCTCCACCCCAAGGCGAGAGAGGTTCTTCTTGACGCCTTCGACCAAGGGTGGGCTGAGCCCCGAAAGATCCACCAGGCCTCCCGCCGGGCAGCACTTCTCCGGGATGAGGCGAGACAATCCTTAGCCACCTCTCTCCAGGTCCGAGGTGGCGATCTCCACTTCCTTGGCGAGGCCTCATTAGGCTTCCACCTCGGCATTTCAGGCCTCCTCAATGGAACCATGTACCACTCAGCCACCTCCCGGAGCGAGGTCTTCGCGATCGCCCATGGGGTGAACGCGGTCGAAATCCCTTTCAACTCCCCTCTCCCGTTAGGCGCGCCAGGCGATGTATTGGCATGGCAGGCAGTCAATGGCGAAACAGGAATTCGCGCCGCCGACCCTCAAGGCTTTACCGGCCGAATCTTTCTCGATGCGACAGCGACCCATTCCGGAAACCATGGAAGGTGGGATGCAGCTCTCTGGGATTCAGGAACATGGACCGGCCCTCGCGGTCTGGGCATATTTGTCGTCAAGAGCCGTGAGGTATGGAAGAACCCGCTGCCTCACCTTGATCAGCGAGTTGCTCCGGGAGATCGTTCGATTCCTTTAGTTCTTGCATCTGCAGTCGCGCTGGAAAATTTTGCTCAAGGCTACGCAGCTGCTCGGGCGCGAATTCGCACGATGAATGAACGCATCCGCCACTTTGTGCTCAATGAGATTGGTGATGTGGATATCGCTGGCGACTTCGAGTCCATGGAGATTGGCGAGCCAGCAAAGCTCTCGCTCTCCTTCCTCTACGTAGATGCTGAGCAACTTGTGAGCGAATTGGATCGAGCAGGCTTTGCGGTGGATTCAGGTTCGGCCTGTTCCTCACTTGAGATGAAGCCAAGCCATGTCTTGGCTGCTATGGGGCTCTTAACCCATGGCAATGTTCGCCTCACACTTCGCGCTGAACATACGGACTCTTATATTGATTCGTTTCTTGTGGCGCTTAAAGAGTGCGTTCTGAGGTTGCGATGATTAAGGTGGATTCTCGCGGAAAGAGTTGTCCGCAGCCGATTATTGATATCGCAGCGGCGATGAATCTACATGCAGACGAGGTGGACTTCACACTACGAAGCGATGATGAAGCAACATGGATTGATCTTCAGGCGTGGGCGAGAATGACCGGCCACAGAATAGAAATAACGGGTGACGACAGTTTTGTCATCACCCGTTAATTAAAGATTGACTGTATTAGTTAAAGGAATCTCCGCAAGCGCATGAACCCTGCGCATTTGGATTATCGATTGTGAAGCCCTGCTTCTCAATCGTGTCAACGAAATCGATTGTTGCTCCCATGAGGTAAGGGGTGCTCATCTTGTCCGTGACAACCTTGACCGTGCCGAATGTTGTGACGGTATCGCCATCGAGTGCACGGTCATCGAAGTAGAGCTGATAGCGAAGACCTGAGCAGCCACCAGGCTGAACAGCTACTCGGAGGCTGAGATCATCGCGACCTTCTTGTGCG
>CANGCW010000130.1 GCA_947452525.1 Actinomycetota bacterium | reverse complement strand
GATATCTATTGACTTGAAGAACGATTGTTTCTCGGCATCCGAAAGGCGTCCAAGGAAATCCACCTTAGAGCGGAGCGAGGCATCCATCTTCTTGTACGCAGCATCCGCATCGCCGGGGCCAGCAACCAGGAGACGAACATCGGGATACTTTTTCAGGATCTGCGGCATAGCCGCCAACAGAACTGCCAGACCTTTACGGTCTTCATCAAATCTTCCAAGAAATCCCAGCGTGAACGGTCGCTTCCAAGCCGAGTGCGCCTCTGCGCTCTTGTAAACGGATCCGTTAATTCCGTTTGGAATGATGACCGCATCAGTTGCAAAGTGATCGGTGAGAGTCTTTCGTGCCATTTCGCTCACTGCTATGCGTGCAGTGATGCGCTCTAACACTGGTTCAAGCATTGGGCTAACCGCTGTGAGCGCTCGTTGCTTTGGCGAGGATGCATGGAAGGTCGCAACCATGGGGCCTTCTGCTGACCAACACGCAAGGAGTGAGAGCGATGGAACAACGGGTTCGTGAATATGGATAACGTCAAATTCGCCTTGAGCGATCCATTGACGCACTCGTGATGTCGCTAATGGACCGAAGAGCACCTTTGCAACAGCTCCGTTAAATGGGACCGAGATGGGACGACCCGCATTAACAAGCCAATCTTCGGTAATCGCACTCTCATCGCTGACTGGTGCGATTACTGAAACTTCATGTCCCTTACCGATGAAGTTCTCTGCCAGCTCTTTAATGTGAACCTGAACCCCACCGGGTGTATCCCAACCATAGGGTGAGACCATTCCAATCTTCACGGACTACTCACGCTCCTTGAAGTCGCCATCAACCCAGATGCGTTGCAACATATGCCAATCAACAGTTCGCTCACTCAATCGCTCAGCGAACCAATCGGCGGTTGCTTGAATCATCTCCGCGACTTTCTCGGAGTTGCTCCCTTTGATAGGAACGGGAATCTCTGGTCCGAAGATAATGCGAATTCCTTCGCCCTCATACGCTACATATGCAGTAATAAGTGGAGCTCCTGTTTGAATTGAAAGCAGAGCAGGGCCGACCGGCATACGAGCCGGACCGTCAAAGAAGGTGACCGGTGAACCCGATTTGGAGAGATCGCGATCCGCGACCAATGCAACGAGGCGATTGCTTCGCAAACGCTGAGAGAGCGTTGCCATCGAGCGAACATTTGCATCGAGAACCTCGAAACCCATTCTCGTTCGATGTGCAAGAAATTTCTGAAAGAGCTTCTCAGGCTTGAGATGCTCAGCAACAGTTACAAGCGGAACACCTGTTTCACAGAAGTATGCGCCGGCGTGGTCCCAGTTCCCAGCGTGTGGCAGAGAAACTATGACGCCTCGACCATCACGGATGGGGTCGCGCAGATAGTTCTCGTTTTCGACCACGACAGTTGAGAGAATTCGATCTCTGCTCCACGTGTGAATGCGAAATGTGTCGCACCAATACCGCATATAAGAGCGAACGCCATCGCGAACCAAATCCTCCATCGCTTCATAACTTAACTCTGGATGAATGCGTCGATAGTTTGATCGAAGTCGCTCTACTCCAGATCCATCGCGGTGATAGAGCCAATCCCCTAGCTTCGCGAAGATTACATATGCGCGTTCTTCGGGAAGTGCCGCCGTTAATTTCCAGGCAGCCGAGTAGGCGATATAGGAGATTTGTTCGAGAGCCTTTGCGCGATTCATTATGCGCTCTTCTGCACAACCTGCATACGCTGAAGAACGGTAAAGAGTGATGCGAGCGCCAAGGTCCACATTCCGATTGCGAGTGCGTAAGGAACTCCAAGTCCGGTAAGCCCGGTCGACAGAAGCAGGATGATGAGACGTTCTGTGCGTTCGGCGAAACCAACATTGCACGGTACGCCAAGGCTTTCCGCCCGCGCTTTCACATACGAGACCAAGTTCGAGGCAACAATCGCCACGAAGAGCACCGGCAACAATCGATCGGAATGTGCATGGAGGTGATAAGCGATAGCGCAGAGAACCGCCGCATCGCTCATTCGATCCAGCGTGGAATCAAGTAGTGCTCCCCAAGTGGAGCCGCCTGCTTCACTCAATCGAGCCATCGTTCCATCCAATAGATCGAAGAGAATAAAGAAGAGGGTAATGAAGGTCGCTGCGAGGTAACGCCCGGTTCCAAAGAACCAGATTGCGGAGACGATTGAACCCACTGCACCAATCACGCTCATGGCATTAGCTGTCAGGCCAAGCTTAAGGAGACCTCGGCATAACGGAGTTATGACACGGGTCACCGGCACACGAATCGAACGTTGAAGCATTGGGTACATCGTAGGCTTCTCTCCTATGAGAGACCAACAGCAGACTCCCCGCGTGGCGGTCATCGGCAAGGGCGCGAGCGAACTCGCAAGCGATTTGGGCGTAGAAGTTCACGCCCTCGAGAGCAGCGATGTCGCTCTCTTTATCGTCAGCGCAACCGATGGAATCGTCCGAGCAGATTCCGACCTTTGGCTACAAGCGCGAGAGTCGTACATTCCCTCTGTTGTTGTTATCTCAGACCTCACCGCAAAGAACGAATTGGATTTTGAGGATATGACAGCGATTGCATCCAAGATGCTTGATCCAGTCGCTACTCCGTACCTCGTCCTTCATGATGAAGAGTCCGCTCCAGTAGCGCTCATCGATCTACTAACTTTGCGGATTCGCGATTATTCCCAAACGACTGTCACGGAAAGAGCAGCAGATCCAGAACACGGCGAGATTGTCGCCGAGTTCGCAGAAGAATATAAAGAGAACCTAGAAGCGGCAGGTGAGGATGGATTCCAGCAGGGTCTGCTCTATCCCGCGCTTCCGTGGGTTACTGAAAACAAACTGGGTCTGGCCGAGATACTTTCCTACATTCACTCAGTCGACGTCATTCCAAGCGCCGGCTAAATCTGCACGGGTGGTAGCAAGAAGAGCTGGAAGTACCTTTGTCTGGCCGATGATTGGCATGAAGTTCGCATCACCGCTCCATCGAGGAACGATATGTTGATGAATATGATCCGGGACACCCGCACCTGAGATCGCGCCTTGGTTCATTCCCAAGTTGAATCCCTTTGCTCGTGAAACTTTACGGAGCACCTTCATTGCGTGCGCTGAGAGTTCGAGAATCTCATCTCTCTCATCCTTCGATAACTCAGTCAGATCCGCAACATGTCGGTTTGCAACAACAAGAAGATGGCCCGCGTTATATGGATAGAGGTTCATGACGACATATGCGTTACGACCACGAGCAACGATCAAGCCTTCTTCATCGCTTAAGCTGGTAATGCGACAGAAGGGGCATGGAATCTCGTTATCAGGTAGCGGACGGTTCTCGCCAGAGAGATAAGAAGCCCGGTGAGGTGCCCATAACCGAGACCAACCATCAGGCATGCCTGCGCCGCCTTCTATGACCTGGTTGATCTCATCCATGGTTAAACCTGTGTACGGTTATTGACCGCTAGAAGAATCTCGGCGATTGCATCAGCGACAGGGATG
>CANGCW010000129.1 GCA_947452525.1 Actinomycetota bacterium | reverse complement strand
GCAGACCTGGGCAATTCGTAAGACCTCTGCGGCACGTGCGTCACTGTTAGTCGGTACAGAACCGATCTGGTCATTACTTATTGCTGTCGGTATCGGTGGAGAGAAACTTTCAGCTCTCGCCGGAATGGGTGCGCTACTAATCCTCGCTGGTACCTACTGGGGTGCGGAGATAGAAGCGAAAGTTAGGAGCCGCTCTCGATAATCCTCTCCCGAACTTGCGAGAGGAAGCGAAAGTTAAGGAGGCAGACCAACATCGCACCAGTTCCGCCGATAATCCACGGTGCCCGAAGATTCACTGTAGCGAGGACGCCACCTAAGACCGATCCGATTGGCATCAATCCCCAGATGATGGATCGCCGAGCTCCATGGATGCGACCATACAAATGTGCAGGGATGAGTTCCTGATACGTCGACATCAACAAAATATTCCACTGCGTGATTGCGAATGCTTCAACGACCATCAATGCAGCGAATGATGGAATGTTCTGAATAAAGCCAGTTACAAAGGTGCAAACAGCAGCGATACTGATTCCACTTGCCATGACGAGGTTTCTGCCTAGACGAGCACTGAGAATGGGCGCAGCAAATGCGCCAAGGAGCGAGCCGACTCCCGCAATCGCCATCAGGAGTCCAAACGAGGACTTATGCATGTGGAGAACATTGAGCAAGAAGAGAATCTGCGTTGAGTTTGAAGCTGAGAAGACGAGTGCTGAGGCGGAGGAGAATACGACGATTCGGCGAAGGACGGCGTGGCGGAAGAGATATGCAATACCGATCTTCACATCGTGCAGGAGTGATTTTTCAAGCGCCTCTTCAGTGCGAGGTTCGGCTTTCCAACCTTGGCGGAGTGAGACTGGAATAAGGGTCAGGAAAATCATGGCAAGGAAATAGCCAGCTCCAGAGATGGCGAATGGCAAGGAGAAGGCGATAGAGAATATAAGACTTCCAATCGGGCCACCTACGAATCCCTGAAGAACGGTCTCTGAAATCTGGAGGCGAGAGTTGCCGTGTTCAAGCTCTTCAACGCTTAACAATTTGGGGATAGAAGTCTGCGCAGTGGTGTCCACGATTACCTCGCATGTACCGATGGCAAAGGCTCCCACAATGAGTGCAACGATGCTCATATGGTGCGTCTCAACCAACAGTGTGATACCAGCCAAGATTAAGAATCGAACGGCGTTCGCCGCGGATATCGCGACGCGTCGATCTATCCGATCAATTATTGCTCCAATCGGAATGGCAAAGAAGAGCCAGGGGAGCATCGTCGTTCCAGAGAGAATCGAGATAAGTACGGGGCTGTGCGTGAGAGTTACCGCAAGAAGTGGAGCTGCAGTCCAGAGCAGCCCATCGGCCAGATTGGAAGCGATCGATGCGTACCAGAGGCGGTTGAACGCCTTTGGTAGTTGAACTACTTTCACTCGGCTTACTTTGCTGCTTCAGCGAATGGGGAGTGCCATACATCAAAAGGTTCGAGATCGAGGCGGAGGCGCTTATGGGCGCGAAGAATCGTGACAATTTCAACCTTGTGTTCGGCAGAGTGGAGCGCTGCTTGAGCAAGAACAACTGGACGTGTTGTCTTATGCGGTCCGCGCTCATCTTCGAATTCGATAATCTCGCTAGCGCTCTTCTCGGATTCCGCGACTAATTCCGCACCAAGTTGATTGAGATACATACCCAACTTCTTCAGTTCATCGATGGACTTAGGTGCATGGATATCAGTCCATTGGCTGCGATTGAGAATATACCGAAACCACTCAAGTGCGCCTCCGATGTGCGCGAGGTGGTCACCGACCGTCCACTCGCCTTCACCTGGAGATAGGAGCAGGTCTTCATCGTTGAGAACCGTGAGCGCATCGACAAACTTTTCATTTGCCCATGCCAAATGTTGCGTTGCAATCTTCATTGTTAAATCTCCTAGGACCGGTTAGACGTAGAGAAGTTTACGTCTAAATAGTTCGCGATTGACTAGCGAGAGTCCAACGAGGATCAGGGCAGAGACCAGAATCGGGGTCCAGAGAAATTTCCAGCCCGGATTAGAGAGCAGTACCAAAAGTGGAACTGCGCCGGCAGGCGGATGAACTGTGCCGGATACATCCATCACAAAGATGGCGAGAGCTACTGAGAGGCCGAGCGCCAAGGTGCCAGATCCAACCGTCTTGAGAACAAGCAAACCAACTATCGCGCTCAATAGGTAGCCCATTGCAATATTGCGAGGACGTGCAAATGGACTCTCAGGCATTGCACTCAAGATAAGAAATGAAGCGCCGAAGGGGGCGATCAGTAGTGGCTGCTTTGTAATGTGCGCCAATTCGGCGAGGGCCGATATTCCAAGAAAAGTAACAATGGAGCTGATGGCGATATTTCGGTACTTGTGCATTACGCCACTTTAGGGGGCTGATTCACGAAAATGCGAGATTTGCGATTACTCCGCGTGAGATTTGCCCGGCGGGCGGGAAGAGAAATCGTTTTCAGGAAATTCCACTCTTGTGAAACGTGACGGCAGAGAGGATAGTTGCGATACCGGCGGAGGCCCTCACAGCGGGGGTTTTGTTCCAGCCCGCCAACGATCTAGGAGAAATTAATAATGAAATTGAAGTCTGCTCTTATTGCTTCAACTGCGTTAGCGCTCTCTGCAGTGCTCGTAGTTCCAACAACTGCTGCACATGCTGCCAAGAGCACGCGTGCATGCGTCATCCTTCCAGATTCAGATAGCGGAACCCGCTGGGAGCCAGGCGATCGCCCTGCGCTTGAAAGCGTTCTCAAGGCTGCTGGTTTCCAAACAGATGTGCAGAATGCACAGAAGGACACTGCAAAGTTTGCAACAATCGCGGATGCACAGCTCGCTAAGGGTTGCGGCGTCATGATTCTCGTTGACTTCCAGGGCGCTGGCGCAGCAGTAGCTGCAAAGGCAAAGAAGCAGGGTATTCCTGTCATTGCATACGATCGCCCAATCGCAGGCGCTTCTTACTACGTCTCATTCGATAACACAGCAGTCGGCGCACTTCAGGGCCAGACTGTTGTTGATGGCTTGAAGGCAAACGGTAAGGATCCAAAGAAGGCAAGCATCGTCTACAGCTCTGGAGATCCAGCTGACGGAAACGCAAAGATGTTCCTCGATGGCGCACTTGCAGTCCTCAAGAAGGCTGGCGCAAAGGCTGCCTTCACAATGAAGGGCACATGGGATGGTCCAACAGCTGGAACAGAGTTTGAGCAAGCATTCACCGCTCTTAAGGGCAAGGTCGATGCGATTCTCGCTCCAAACGATAACAACGCTGCTGCGATGATCACGATTCTTGATAAGAATAAGCAGAAAGCAGTTATCTCTGGCCAGGATGCTTCAGCGGCAGGACTTGCAAACGTCCTTCTCGGAAAGCAGACAGCTACCGTCTACAAGCCATTCAAGGTTGAGGCAAAGGTTGCAGCAGATCTCGCAGTCAAGCTCCTTCAGGGCAAGAAAGTTGTTGCTCCAAAGAAGCTTGCGGATGGAACACCATTCCTCGCATCAACACCAATC
>CANGCW010000128.1 GCA_947452525.1 Actinomycetota bacterium | reverse complement strand
TGCAATCTCGCCGACGATCTCTTCCAAGATATCTTCGATGGTGATGAGTCCTGCAACACCACCGTACTCATCGACGACAATCGCCATATGGCTCTGATCGCGCTGCATCTCTTTCAACAACTCCGCCGCGCTCTTCATCTCTGGGATAAAAGTTGCAGCGCGGATATGTTGCCCAACGCTCTCAGTCTGCTCGGCTTCGTGACGTTCGTGCACTCGCTTTGCAAGATCTTTAACGTAGGCGATTCCGACAATCTCATCGAGATTCTCTTTAATAACCGGGATTCGAGTAAAGCCGGAGCGAAGTGCTAGTGAGAGCCCTTGGCGCAGAGTCTTATCGGATTCAATCCAGACCATATCCGTACGCGGAACCATCAATTCACGAACGAGCGTCTCGTCCAAATCAAAGACGGAGTGAATCATCTCGCGCTCAGACTCTTCTACCAGGCCACGTTCACTTGCTTGATCAACAAGATCACGGAGTTCTGCTTCATTGGCAAATGGGCCGGTCTTAAATCCACGACCTGGAGTAATTGCATTACCGATGGCGATGAGCAAAGTTGTCAGAGGTCCAAGGACCTTTGCCAAGACATCTGAGACGAGAGCGGCAGGTCTCGCCCACTTCATTGCATGTTGACGCCCAAGTGTTCGTGGGCCGATTCCGACAACTACATAACTGAGTAGGACCATCACTGCAATCGTTCCAGCGACTTTCCATGCTCTATGAACATCTCCGCTAATGACCGAGTCAGCGACCAAAACCGTTGCTGTGAGCTCGCAAACTTTACGTACAAGGAGGAGGACATTCAGGTAACGGTAGGGCTCTTGAATAACCCGCATGAGGCGCTGCGCTTGCTTCGGCTTATCCTCGATGAGGTCATCAACGAGAACGCGCGAGATGGAAGAGAGCGCTGATTCACTGCCTGCAAGGAATCCCGCGAAGAGAAGGAGCGCGGCAACGATAACAATGACGAGAAAACTCACGCTGTTGCCCGCCAATCTGCCAGGATCTGATTCTGGAGCCCGAACATATCTGCCTCTTCTGCTGCATCGCGATGGTCATATCCCAAACAATGTAGGACGCCATGCACTGTAAGCAGTTCAAGTTCTTCATTCACCGGATGAGTCATTCCCTGGCGAGTGATCTCAGCTTGCGCAAATGTTGGACAGAGAACAATCGTTCCAATTAATCCACTCTCACCCGAATGTGGCTTGAGCTCGTCGATAGGAAAAGAGAGGACATCGGTTGGACCCTCAAGGTCCATCCATTGAACGTGGAGAGCGGACATCTCATCTTCATCCACAATATTTATCTCAAGGTCGCAGTCAGGTGCCAGCCCCATCGCAGATATCGCGAAGGTTGCGATGGAGATGATTCTCTCCTCATTAACCGCGGATTTAGATTCGTTTGAAAGTTCTATAGTCATGCTCTTCGTCCCACCGCCCATACGCATCCACGATATCTCCGACGAGGCGGTTACGTACTACATCCTCTGATGAGAGATGCATAAATGAGATTCCTTCAACCCCAGCAAGCACATCCTGCACAATGCTCAGGCCTGACTTTGAGGCGGATGGAAGATCTACCTGCGTTACATCGCCGGTAATTACCATCTTTGAACCGAAACCTAGACGGGTAAGAAACATCTTCATCTGCTCGGCAGAGGTGTTCTGGGCTTCATCAAGAATGATAAATGCATCGTTCAATGTGCGGCCACGCATATATGCAAGTGGCGCAATCTCAATGGTTCCACTCGCCATAAGCCGTGGAATTGAATCTTGATCAATCATGTCGTGCAACGCGTCAAAGAGCGGACGAAGATACGGATCAATCTTCTCTTGCAAAGTTCCAGGTAGAAATCCAAGTCGCTCTCCCGCTTCAACAGCAGGACGGGTAAGGATGATGCGGTTAACCTCTTTTGCCTGGAGCGACTGGATTGCCTTCGCCATCGCGAGATAGGTCTTTCCCGTACCGGCTGGCCCTAAGCCAAAGGTAATAAGGTTCTCATCAATAGCTTCAACATAACTCTTCTGATTCGCAGTCTTCGGACGAATCGACTTTCCTCGGTTACTTAAAATATTGAGTGAGAGAACATCAGCAGGATGCTCAACTGGAACATGCTTCACCATTCCGATAGAACGTTCGACTAACTCGTCGGTGAGAGATTGTCCTGCGCGAAGTAAGACGAGCAATTCAGTGAGCAAACCGTGCAATGCATCAACGCGAGCGCCCTCTCCGCGAACTAAGATCTCATTGCCGCGGACGGTGATGGTTAGCTCCGGGAATGCCGCCTGGATAAGGCGAAGGTGAGAATCAGCAGGGCCAACGAGCGCGACCATAGGAATCGCGGTCGGGACTGTAATCAGTGCGGGCTCCATTGGGCGATATCTTATTACCCAGCAGGCCAGGTAAACGAGCGCCCACCCATGAGGTGCAGATGAGCGTGAAAGACGCTCTGACCGGCGCTCTCCCCTGTGTTGAAGACGGTGCGATGGCCATCGAGGGATCGCTCATCAGCCAACAGCTGAGCAACTGCGAAGAGTCGACCAACGGTCTCTGGAGATGCCGCAGCTAGGTTGCCAACATTTGCGTGGTGCTCTTTCGGAATGATCAAGATGTGGGTTGGCGCTTGCGGCGCAAGGTCATGGAATGCAACAACGGTGCCATCGTCATGAAGGAGATCGACCGGAATCTCGCCATGAGCAATCTTGCAGAAGATGCAATCCATTCCTGCCTCCACTTCTAGAGTCGACCAATCAGTGTCTGCACTGCGATCAGCGCAGCGATTCCTGCGTGTGCAGATCGCAAGACCGGTCTTCCGAGTTTAACTACCTTGGCGCCTTCGGCACTGAGAATTTCTAACTCCTCATCGCTGATGCCGCCCTCAGGTCCAACGACACAGATGATGGAGGTAATGGGATGTAAATCGATTGCTTGGAAGGTGGCGGTGAGGTTCTCTTCGGCTGATTCATGGAAGACGAGGAGGAGTGTTCCAACTCCTGTTAACTTTGCAAGATCTTTTGTCGAAACCGGGTGATCAATCTGAGGAACGTTAAATCTCCGAGATTGCTTCGCAGCGGTTCGAGCGGATTGAAGATATTTCTCGCCTGAATCTACTTTCCACTTTGCGATGCTCCGCTGTGCCTCCCAAGGAAGGATGCGATTTACTCCCGCTTCCACGAGTAGCTCGATACTCTCTTTTGTTCTATCTGACTTTGTTAGAGCTTGGGCTACAACAAGTTCAGGGCTCTCCTCAATCTCAATACCACGGGCGGAGATCTCGACATCGAATGAACGCTTATCGATATCGGTGATTTTCGCCTGCGCCCATGCGCCACCGCCATCGGAGAGCAGTACGTCCTCTCCTACGGAAAGGCGCATTACTTTGATTGCATGGTGTGCTTCATCGCCATCAACCGTAAAGGTTCCAGCATCAGGCAGCGAAGGAACGAAGAATAGGGAGAGCATTAACGGTGGAACGCTCCGCGAACCTTTGAGAAGAATCCATGTTCTGAATCT
>CANGCW010000127.1 GCA_947452525.1 Actinomycetota bacterium | reverse complement strand
GCCTTACCGAAGCCGATATGCAAAAGGTAGGCGAACATTCCGAGTCCGGTAAATATACGGTGCAGCATTGGCTTACTAGTTACACCAATCACCCGGTCGACCATGCAAACCAGATTCGGTACCAAATAAGGAAGTAGCTAGATGGTTAGCACCTGAAGGATCTAAAGCCTGCAACCGAAAGGTTGAACTCCGCCCACTCCTCTAGTTATTAGGAGTGACCGATGTAGCGATCTTTGCGGTGATAGAGAGCAAGGATGCCATTGAGAACAACAACGCCTACTAATGAGCAGAGCGTCATCTTTACGCTGTAATAAGCAAGACCTGCGATAAGAACAAAGCAATCGAGTGCGGCCTGCACATAACCTGCTTGAATCTTAAAGAGATCCTGTGCAATGAGGGCGGTGATGTTAAAACCACCCAGCGAAGAGTTATGACGAAAGATTGCGAGCAATCCCATACCAAGAATGGTGTTAGCAATGATCGCAACAGCCAATGGATTGATGTGATCCATATGAATGAAATTCGGAAATACGCTGACGAGATACGAGACAATCAAGATATTAATAAAGCTACGTGAAGCGAATACAAAACCCTTCTTCCAGATTCCAAGAATAAAGAAGGGAATACTGATGAGGTCATAGATAACGCTCATCGATAGATGAAAAGTCTTAGTAAGGAGAAGTGCGAGACCGACAGTGCCGCCAGTGAGGATATGTCCTTCTTTCAACATATCAATTCCAATTGCCAAGAGAATTGATCCTGTTGCGATACCAAAGAGATCTTCATACCAGGCGTGCTTGAAAGCGTCGTTGCTCATATGAAAATCTTAACTCTTAGAAATGGCTCTTCTTTACAACCTTACCTTTAGCGTCATAGGTAACCCACTCGCCTGATTGCTCGCCATCTTTAAATGACCCTGAGCGCATCAAAGAACCATCGAGGCGATAGAACTCCCACCTACCGTGCATAACTTCGCCCTTGTACTTACCCTTAGCTTTAACGCCGCCATTCCTATAGAACTCAACAAAGAGACCGTTCTTCTTTGGATAACCCTCATTAATCTGTTCAATGCGGCTAAGTAATAACTTCTTTAGTAGCGCTTTAGGAAATGGCTTCAGTTGATCAAATTGAATGGTGCCCTTCGAAACAACCATGCCCTTCAACTCTTTCGCATGAGCCCGCGCAATAGATCCCGATGAGGGAAAGAGACTGTTATGGTTCTTAAAGGCCATGACGTGGCAGAGGTTCTCATCACCAATCTTTAGCGTCGGCATTCCCCACGCAATCGCACGGGTTGTATGTGGGAAGAGGGCCTCCGCGCTCTCGACCGTTGCCATAACAGCAGCCTGTTGCTCTTTCGGGAACTTCTTAAGTGCCTGCACGAAGATATCCATGGCGAAAAGGTTACTCGCTGGCGTTTATAAATTGGTTCTCCCTCTAGCCCCTAGTACGCTTCCGTCGCATAGATAAACGAGAATTTAGGAGCTTTGATGAGCACAGCAACCCTTCACACAAACCATGGCGATATCGTCATTGAACTCTTCCCGAATCACGCACCAAAGACTGTCGCCAACTTTGTTGAGCTTGCACAGGGTAAGCGCGAATGGGTTGACCCACGCACAGGTCAGAAGTCATCTGCAAACCTTTACGATGGCACTGTCTTCCACCGCGTCATCGCTGACTTCATGATTCAGGGTGGAGATCCACTTGGCACAGGTACAGGTGGACCTGGCTACCGCTTCGCTGATGAGTTCCATGGCGATCTCTCATTCGATCGCCCATACCTCCTTGCAATGGCTAACTCTGGTCCAGGAACAAATGGTTCACAGTTCTTCATCACAGTTACACCAACTGCGTGGCTTACACGTAAGCACACCATCTTCGGTGAGGTCACAGACCCTGCATCACAAGCAATCGTTGACAAGATTTCAAAGGTGAAGACCGGCGGCGGCGATCGCCCAATCGAAGCAGTTGTAATCAACTCAGTAACAGTCTCAGAGTAATTAATCGATGGTGAAGAGACCTTTACTTCTAGCAACCACGATTCTTGTAACACTCTTTTCGTGGAGCGTCCCAGCTCATGCCGACGCCCCTGCAGTTGTAAAGGTCTGTTCTTCGTCACCAGAGGTTTTCGGTATCCTTGCGAACACCACCAACCCACTCTGCGCTTCAGAGGAGTTCTTCTCTTCTAGTTGGCACCTGGGCGAGGGCATTGACACTGCCACCCGCTCCATGAACGCCTGTATGAGTACCGATCCCAACATCCACTACTTTGATGTGGAGGAGGTCTGCAGAAGCTGGCAGAAGTCATATACCTATTCGCGTGCAATCGGCTCAACCCTCGCACCAACAATTGCCACGATCGAGATAGGAATCAACACAGTTGATCTCAATCTCACCAATCTTCACTGGGTATCTGATGCCCCTATTAAATTCTTTACAGTTAAGAGTTATGAAGTACCTGCCATAAAAGATGAGTCAGCCACTGCCATCTCATCGATTAGGCCAAAAGTTTCAACAATCACGGCTGCGAAAACCGCAAGCGGAGCAGAACTTCCACAATCACTGCGAGTAGCTGGATTGAAATCATCAACGAGTTATATTTTTACAGTCTCCTCAACTACGGTTGATGGCAGAAGTGAAGATTCCGTTCCTACGAATCGCGTTACTACGCATGATCCCCTTCCGGACGCACCTTCCATAACGCTCTCCCCCGCATCACAGGTTGTCGCAGTAAATTCTGCTTTTATTCCCTATGTAGTTACAAATACTGGCGGGGTAATCGATTACTTCACAATATCTCCGAATCTGCCCGATGGAGTGGGATTAACTTTTGATTCGACTACTGGTCTGATTGCGGGCACTCCTAACGCGGAGATACCTCCAACGTCATACGCAATCACGGCTATTAATAGCGGTGGTACTTCAGTGGCAATATTTACATTGACAGCAACGCTCATCTCGGCTGGTCCTACGGAAACAACTATTGGAACCTTGCTTATCCTCACCTTGGCTTGGATTTGCTTTGTCTTTATTCAACGTAAGAGAATCTCTCGTTCACATTAATGACACTCACTCGACCGCAACGCCTAGCGGTGTTGCGGGTTTCACTCTCTACTCTTGGAACTCTAGCTGGCCTATTTCTGCCGCTTGATTGGCTTCGTTCAATTCACATCAATGCACTCACACTCCTCCTCCACTTCTCTGGCGTAACCACAGATCGGCTGAGTCAATTTGTGATTTCAGTCCATAGCACTCCTCTACAAGTAACAAATGCTTGCACCAGCATTGAGGTGGCACTTTCAGCTATTCCACTCATTTACCAAGTCAGGTGGCAGCTCCACCGCTCTCTCCTATTACTAGGTTTTGCGATTGTTCTCTTTGAAGCTCTCAATATCGCTCGTCTTTATCTTGGGCTCTATTTCTATGCGCACGGCTTTTCATGGAATGTCACGCACACGGTTCCGTCCGGCGTCTTCCTTTTTCTTATTCTTTATCCAGTGCTGAGATATGGCGGTTGGGTAGAAAGAGATTCAGT
>CANGCW010000126.1 GCA_947452525.1 Actinomycetota bacterium | reverse complement strand
TTCTCTCGTCACTCTTCCCATTAGTGACTGCGCTCTGGGCTTTTCTGCTTTTGAAGGAGCGCTTGCATCGGATTCAATATTTAGGAGTTGCATGCGCACTCGTGGGTCTTGCGGCCATCTCAGTGGGTTGAGTTAGTTCTCCAGATTTGGAAGCGATCATCACCAGCGATTTCTTCAGAGGTAATGGTTAAATTTTTTTGGAGCAAATCCTCATCGAAGAAATTTCCATCGCCCCCGACGGAGCCCACCGTCAAGTGAAGCTCATCGAGTAGGCCGAGATTCATTATCTCGTGAAGAATTTTCACACCTGACTCAATCAGCAGAACTTTCTCTTGCGACTTCGTTTCAGCAATGATCTCCGCAAGAGTTCGATGCTCGAGATAAGCAAGGGGATTGGTTGCAGCACGACCTAGGTCCTCTCCGCGAGTGAGCACCGCGAGGGCACAAGGAGTCTTTCCGTAGGGCTCAACGCGGGCGGTCTCGCCACCGATCAGGATGAGGTCTGCCGTGGCGCGAAGAGAGTGGAAACGACCACGGTCTTGGCCGGAGGAGAGCGGGGCAGATTTGCCACCCAGAGTCGTTGCAAAGTTCGGCCCGACAACGAGGTTGGCGACTACTGCGATTCGCTTCAGAGCCTCTCCCATAGGGCGATTTTATGTCGGTCGTGCTCCCTATAGTGAATCCCATGATGATTGATTGCGACTCCTGCACCATGAAACGCGTTCGCTGTGGTGATTGCGTGATGAGCGTCCTCCTCGAAATCTCCACGCCTGATCAGCGAGATCTCGCAGAGCCGACCCTCTCGGCTATCTCAACCCTGGCCGAGAGCGGGCTCGTTCCGCCACTGCGCTTTGTGAAGGAGCAGAGCGCCTAATCTCGTTAAACTTCACGGGTGCCAGCATCACTATTAATTACGAATGACTTAGGTCCGCGCGCTGGCGGCATTGAAACTTTTATCCATGGGCTCATCGACGAAATTGCATCGTTCCCTGGAAATCCAATCACGATCTACACCTCGCATCAGGATGGGCATGAGGCCTTCGATGCGGACCTCAAAGAGCGCTACGGAATCGATGTCATCCGAGATAAGTCCAAGGTACTCCTTCCCACTCCTCGCGTAAATCGTGCCGTTGCAAAGATTGCTTCAGAACGTGGGCTAACAACAATCTGGTTTGGAGCTCTCGCCCCACTCGGTTGGATGTCGGGAAAACTCCGAAGAGGGGGAGCGCAGAGAATCGTTGCTCTCACTCACGGTCATGAGGTCTGGTGGTCAAAGGTCTGGCCATTTTCCGTACTCATCCGTCGAATGACGAAACAAATTGATGTCATCACATATCTCGGCTCTTTTACACACGGCGCCATGCTGCCTGCTCTTCATAAGAACGTAGACGCAGTTCGGATCGCACCAGGAATCGATACCGACCATTTCTCTCCTAAAAATTCACGCGAGGAGTTGCGGGCAGAGTTCTCACTTGGAGAACGTCCTGTCATCATCTCCGTTGGGCGACTGGTACCGCGAAAGGGGCAAGATCGCTTAATTGAGGCGCTCCCTGCAATCGTCAATGAGATTCCAGATGCGGTTTTGATGATCGTTGGAATTGGTAAGTATGAAACCAAGCTGCGTGAACTCGTCACACAGATGAAGATGGAGAAGCACGTCATCTTTGTTGGGAGAATCTCGTACAACGATCTTCCTCGATATCTTTCGATGGCAGATATCTTCGCGATGCCCTCTCGCTCTCGATTCTTTGGATTGGAAGTTGAGGGCCTTGGTATCGTCTATCTCGAGGCGAGCTCGTGCGGACTTCCTGTGCTTGCCGGAAGTTCGGGTGGGGCGCCGGATGCGGTGCTCGAGGGCGAGACCGGCAGAGTCGTTGATGGCAATGATGTTCCAGCGATTTCGAACGCTCTTATTGAGATGCTCTCGGATTCGGAAAACCTTGCTGCCATGGGTAGGCGGGGACGCGAGTGGGCGCTCTCCACTTGGTCCTGGAAGATCTGGGGCGAGAAGTTTCGCAACCTACTTTTCTTAACGGCGAAGTAGGCCGAGCCGCTTCGCTTCACTCAATGCCGCAGGTCTGGCAGTTACTCCCAACTTCTTGTAGATGGAAGCGATATGAGTCTTCACGGTGGTGATGCTCAAGAACATTGATCCTGCAATCTCTTTCGCTGTCTGCGAGGAATTAAGATATTGAAGAATCTCTTGCTCTTTTGAAGTCAGAGTTGTCTCATCCTGTTTTGCGAAATCGAGCTTCCCGATGAGCCCAAGTAATTGATCTTGGATTCCTCGGAGGGATTTGCGGGTATGGGGAAGCGTGCCACTCCGACCTATCACCTCATCAAGTGAGTGGGTAATGGCTGCAATATCTCCTTGGAGATGGGTTGCAAAGTCTCGAGCGAGGTTTGCCCGTGGACTCTTAGTTATAGAGCGCTTCAATTTCCCGCGCACATTCCTTCGCCACGACGTGGCGCTTCACCGAGAGCTTTGCTGTCAGTTGGCCACCAGCGATAGTGAAGTCACTAGGAAGAATGACAAATTTGCGAATTGACTCCGCGCGACTGACCGCTTTATTCGCATCATCAATGGCTGTTTGAATGACTGCAATGAGATCTGGATCGTTTACCAAACTCTCCATCGGTGTTCCGGATTTCTTATTGGTTGCGCACCACTGCTTCATTGCGTCGGGGTCTAGAGTGACGAGAGCTGCGATAAATGGACGGTTATCTCCAACGACCATGCACTGGCTGACAAGTGAGTGTGCGCGAACGCGATCTTCTAGAACTGCAGGTGCGACATTCTTACCACCCGAGGTTACGATGAGTTCCTTCTTGCGACCGACGATGGTCAAGAAACCGTTCTCATCAAGTTGCCCAAGGTCACCGCTTCGGAAGAATCCATCTTCAGTGAAGACCTCTGCATTAGCCACATCGTTCTGCCAATAGCCACGCATGATAATTGGGCCTTTGATGAGGACTTCGCCATCGTCAGCGATCTTCACTGTTGTACTTGGCAGAGGTTGACCAACGGAACCAATCTTCTGTGATTGAGTGAGATTGAGTGTTGCACCAGCGGTTGTCTCTGTGAGGCCATAGCCCTCGAGAATGCAAATACCTGCGCCGCGATAGAAATGCCCGAGGCGTTCACCAAGAGGTGCTCCGCCAGAGATTGCCGCTTCAACTGCGCCACCCATTCCATGGCGAATCTTCGAATAGACCAACTTGTCGAAGAGCGCATGCTTTGCTCTGAGTCCGAGCGAAAACTTTCCAGTGTCCATCGCCTTTGAGTAGGCGATTGCAACATCGGCTGCCTTGCGGAAGATATTTCCCTTGCCGGCAGCCTCCGCTTTCGCCTCTGCGCCGTTGTAGATCTTCTCGAAGATACGAGGAACAGCGAGTACGAATGTTGGCTTAAAGGTGGAGAGATCCTGTGGAAGGCGAGAGATATCGCCGCAGTGTGCGAGATGGAGTCCGGCGGTGATTGCGCCAATCTGCACCATGCGCCCAAAGACGTGAGCAACAGGGAGGAAGAGAAGGGTGGAGCCGTTT
>CANGCW010000125.1 GCA_947452525.1 Actinomycetota bacterium | reverse complement strand
TCCTTCACGATAAATGGCTTCGCATAAACACCTTGAGCGGCAAATGTTGCATAAGCAGATGCAACATCGATGACATGTGGGCTAGCTACACCGAGAGAGACTGATGGGGTTGAGATCATTCCTACAGAGTCAGGGATACCTGCTCTACGAGCTGCATCAATGACCTTATCTGTACCAACTTGAATTCCAAGTGGGACGAAGACGGTATTGACTGAATGAGCAGTCGCATCTGCAAGTGAGACGTTAGGGAACTGTTCGTTGCCGTAATTGAAGACTGAGTAATTCTGTTGCGCGCCTGCATCCCAATACACATGTGGAGATGTTCCATCCCATGTTGATTGCAGAGAAATTCCTTGTTCTAGCGCCGCAATGAGTGCAAATGGCTTAAATGTAGAACCTGCCTGGGTTGTCGCCTGGGTTGCATTATTTAGTTGCTGCTTTAAGTAATCCTGACCGCCGTACATCGCAACAATCTCGCCCGTACCCGGACGGATGGAGACGAGAGCGATGCGGAGATTATCTGGAGCCTTTGCCGGAGTCCGCTTTGCAACAGCATCAACCGCTGCTTGCTGTGCCTGCTTCTCGAGCGTTGTCTTTACGACGAGACCGCCAACTTGTAGTTGTGAATCTGTAAAACCAAGGTTGAGAAGTTCATGTTGAACCCATGAGATGACATAACCCTTTGGACCAGCGAGGGATCCACTTGTTACGCGTGGTTGAATTGATGGGAACTTCAACGTCTTCGCCTTTTTGGAATCCAACCAACCGGCCTTCACCATGCCATCAATGACATATGCCCAACGGGCCTTCAAGCGCTTTAAACCATTGGGATAACTTGGATCGTAGTAACCAGGTGAGCGGAGAATGGATGCAATCACCGCAGCTTGGGAGACATTGATATGCCCAATATCTCTATTGAAGTAGACCTGTGCCGCTGTTGATACACCGTAAGAACCGCGACCAAAGTAAATAGTGTTGAGATAGCTCTCGAGAATCTGATCCTTCGAGAATTCATTCTCGAGCTTCATTGCAATAACGAGCTCTTTAATCTTTCTCTGAACATTTCGCTCTGGAGTAAGAAAGGCAGTCTTTGCATATTGCTGCGTAATTGTGGATCCACCTTGAAGCGATCCACCCTTCAGGTTGTTATACAGAGCGCGCAGAATTCCGGTTGGGCTAAATGCATGCTCTGAGTAGAAGTTGCGATCCTCGGCTGCCATCACTGCATGGCGCACATCGAGTGGAATATTTGCCAACTTCACTACGGTGCGATTTTCTGAACCGATTCGACCGATTTCGCTGCCATCGGCATATTCGATAACGGTCGCCTGGCTATTAACAAAGGAGTTCGCATCAGGAATCTTCACAGTGAAATAGGCATATGCGAAGACGAGGGTGCCGAGGACGAAGGCAGAACCAGCGCCAATCACTGCGATACGGATAAGCCAGGTCTTCGTCTGATTCACGGTGACAGATTACCGCCAATCAGTACTTAATCCTCGAGTGTGCGCTGCCTTCTCGGCGGTTTACGGACCGTTCCATCCCCTAATTTGAATGAGTGAATCATGTGGTGCCAATGGCAGGCCTTACAGACCTCCACAACATAGACGCGGAACTCGCCAAATTCGGTCTGCATCTCATCGAGCTCGCGGAGTGACTTAATACGACCTGAGTACTGCCCGAGTTGATCGCCGAAGGCGTAATGGAGAAGAACCATCTCGCTCTTCCGACAGATGGGACAGGGGCGATGGGTCGCCTCGCCATGATGCTTCGCCGCTAAGCGGAGATAAGGATCAGCATCGCAGATATCGAGCCCTGCGACCGCCCCTTTGAAATACGAGACCAAAGTTGCGCGCCTCTTTAATGAGTAATCAACAGAGTCTCTCCGAGACCAGAGGCGGATGGTGGAGAGCATGGGGAAAGGATAAACCTCGTTCTCACTGCTCTGCATTCAGTACGCTTCCAATGTGAATTGGATGGCGAATTAGATGGCGAATAGGCTTTCCAGGCTCCTTGCAGTGAGATGGAGCGGGCAGATATCTGATGGCCTCTTCCAATCATCACTCGCCTCGTTTGTACTCTTCTCTCCGGAACGGGCCACAAGTGCAGTCGCTGCAGCGACCGCCTTCGCAGTTGTTTTACTCCCTTACTCTCTTATTGGTCCTTATGTGGGCATCATCCTTGATCGCTTCTCCCGCAGATCAATCGTCGCCTACTGCAATCTCATTCGTGCGCTCAATCTCATTGTTATCGCATACCTAGTGAAGAGTGGCCACTCCGGAATCTCACTCACACTTTTTGTTTTAATCTCCTTTGGAATCAATCGATTAATTCTCTCTGCACTCTCTGCCGGCTTGCCCCTTCTTGTAACTCGTGAAGCGTTGATTTCTTCGAATGCGCTCGCTGTCACCGGTGGAACGATCGGCGTCGTTATCGGTGGCGGAATCGGCATCGGTGTTAAGAAAATTGTCGATTCGCATTTCACAAGTGATCAATCCTCAGCGGTTGTTATCATCATCGGCGCCGCTCTCTATCTTGCTTCAGCTCTTCTCTCTCTTCGGTTAACGTCGCGAGAGATTGGACCGCATGAGCACGAGGCGAAGTTTGAACGCGCTGGGCTTCGCGAGATGTTCGAAGGTTTTCATATTCTCGCTGAACATAAAGATTCCATCCGTGGAATTATCACTACCGCCATTCAGCGCGGGTTGATAACCGCGCTCACCTTGATGTTGTTGCTCCTTGAGCGAAATACCTTTAATGATCCGAAGAATCCAGATGCCGGTCTCGCATCATTTGGAATTGCACTTGCAGTCACCGGTATTGGAGTCGGAGTTGGCGCCATCATCACTCCATACTTTGCAACGCGTGTTGGTCGCCATCTCTGGATCCGTCTTATGGTCTTCTCTGCGATTCCATTCTTAACCGTCATTGCAATTTTCACGAATAGATATACGGTGATTGTTGCCGCCTTCTTCCTTGGGCTAACTGGCCAAGCAATCAAGGTGACAGCCGATGCACTCGTTCAATCCAAGATTGATGATGAGTACCGTGGAAGAACATTCGCCTTCTATGATGTTGCAGTGAATGCATCGATTGTGACTGGTGCACTCTTTGCTGCACTAGTGCTTCCACAATCTGGCCAGTCACGGACCCTTCCCATTGCAATCATTGTCATTCTCTTTGCTACCGGAGCTGGCCTTCTTACTCGATCTAGCTTTTCGGCTGATTCGCCTTCCACCACGTAAGTAGCTCTTCCGTAGCTCTCTCAACGCCAAGTGGGCCGTTCTCCAGGCGTACATCTAATAGGTATTTATAAGCTTTGCCGACGATCGGTGAAGCTGGAATTCCGAGAATCTCCATAATTGCATTTCCATCGAGATCAGGGCGAATCTGATTGAGCTCTTCCTCTTCCATCAACTTCGCAATATGCGTCTCAAGGCGATCGTAGGTCTGAGAGAGCGCGACCGCTTTTCGTTGATTGCGCGTGGTGCAATCTGCGCGCGTGAGTACATGGAGATGGTTTAAGAGATGGTCCGCGTCGCGCACATATCTACGAACTGCAGAGTCAGTCCACTCGCCACCACCATAGCCATGGAAGCGAAGATGGAGGAAGAC
>CANGCW010000124.1 GCA_947452525.1 Actinomycetota bacterium | reverse complement strand
ATTAGACGCGAGGCTGGGACTTATTTCCAATCTTTAGAATTTCGCCGTTACGGAGATACCAGAGCGTTCCATCTTCAGAGCGAACAGTTGTGATCCGCAGGCCAACAGCTTCAACGCTTCCCTTAACCTCAAGAACTTCGACAACATCGCCAACACCGTATTGATCTTCAATCAACATGAAGATACCTGCAAGGATGTCGCGCACGAGAGTCTGTGCACCAAGTCCGAGTGCCACACCGATAACGCCGGCAGAGGCGACGATAGGACCAAGATTTAATCCGAACTCGCTGAGGACCATTGCAAGAGAGATGACCCAGAGAATTCCATTGAGGGTAGAGCGAAGGATTGTCCCTGTTGTTGCCGCACGCTCTTTCTGGCGAGTGCGGGACTTCTGAGGTCCAGGTACGAAGTCGGCCTGAGCGATGCGATTCATAGCGCGGGTGATTGCGCGGCCACCAATGATCTGGAGGGCGATAGTGAAAGCGATGATGGTCAGGATGTGGAGGGGCGCTCCGCTGAACCAGTTCCAGACATGGTGAAAGTTAATTTTCATGGTTCGCACATTCTAGTAATAGGATTACCGCATGCTCAATCACCTCATAACAGGCCTTATGAACACGACTGTCATTGAAGATGGAATGCAAGCTGGTCCAGCAATGCCTGCACTTCAGACATTTATCTGGTTCTTCGCAGCGCCGATTGGCCTCTTCGCCTTGATTGCAGGCATCGTGATTGTTGCTACTGCAGACCGCCGGAAGTCATATTCCTCCGGCGATCTCACACGCATCGACTAGTTACTCAGCGTCCTTCTTCTGCGCGTTAAGTGCGCGGGCAAGGTTGTCGCGGTTCTCTGAGAGATAACGAATCAAAGTATCTTTCGCACTCTTTCCTTCATTCGCAATCCACGCGTTAGTGCGGTCAAGCATCTCCTGCGTAACGATGTAGCGAGGGAACATTGTCTCCACGAGCTGGCTCGCAAGTTCAAAGCCCTTCTTCTCCCATGTCTCAAGGAGAGTGTTGAAGTACTTATCGACGAACTCAGTTGAGAGTTCAACCTGGTTGGGGCGATAGAAGCCAAGAATCTGATTCTGTCGAACCTGTGTTCCAGTCTCTTCTGAGTAGATTGAATCCCACGCAGCGCGCTTTCCTTCGATTGAAGGAAGAGCAGCAAGACACTTCTGATACGCAGCATTTCCAGGGATGGTGTTATCTCCAGCAAGTGCAGCATCTAGATCAGCCTTTGAATACGCACCACGCTCTGCGAGAGCAAAGGCCAGAGTCCAACGAAGGTCGCTATCGACAACGAGTCCCTTTAGATTGCCGTCGAGAAGGCTCTTGATCTTTGGTGCATCTGCATCGGATGCAATTGAGACATAGATACGTGCGTATTGAAGTTGTGAGTCGCTACCAGCTGGCGCGCTTTGAAGCATTGACCAGAGTGCATCCGATGCCTTCTGGCGAACCGCATCGCGGCTCTTTGCAGATACGTAGAGGTCGAGGGCTGCAGGGAGTTGGCGACCGACAGCGGTAATTGTGCTGATGGTGCTCTCGGTTGCGAGACCTGCAATTGCGATATCAACGAAGTCGCTTGCAGGAAGTTCGCCGTCACGAGTCATATCCCAGACAGTTGACCAGCAGAGTACGCGAGTAAGCGCATCCTCAATCTTTCCGAGGTGATTCTTGAGAGTCTCGATCGAGCGAGCGTCAATGCGGAGCTTTGCGTAGGTGAGGTCGCGATCGTTGAGAAGGAGAAGATCTGCAACCTTCTGACCGGCGATTGCGCCAACAACAGTTGATGCACCTGCTGCATCGATATCGATTGATTCGCGGCGGACGAGCTTCTCGCCGACGAGATCGTAAAGACCCACTGCCATACGGTGAGGGCGCAGTTCTTTAGAGCCAACTGGAATCTTGGGCGCTTCCTGCTCAATCGAAACTGATTTGTATGAGTCGCCATCGATCTCGACCTTTGGGCGGAGTGTGTTCACACCGGCTGTGCGGAGCCAGGTATCGACCCAGGCTGTGAGGTCCTTGCCACTTGCATCTTGAAGTGCGTTGACGAGGTCAGGGAATGTTGTGTTACCCCACGCATGCTTCTTGAAGTAGGTCTGAAGTCCCTTGATGAAGTTGTCACGACCGACGAATGCAGAGAGCTGCT
Source organism: Actinomycetota bacterium (assembly GCA_947452525.1). GTDB lineage: Bacteria > Actinomycetota > Actinomycetes > Nanopelagicales > Nanopelagicaceae > PALSA-747. The sequence goes on along the minus strand of CANGCW010000124.1, from coordinate 1,470 downwards.
GGAGAACAGATGCACCCTTCGCGTAGGAGATACCGTCGAAGTTTGATGCAACGGTCTCGATATCGTCCATGACGGTGATGATGGGATGGGTTGAGTTGAACTGATCCTGGCTATATGCCCAGGTCTTATCTGATGAGTTAAATGCAGCCCAGGCATTCTTAAAGTCTGTGCCCTCGTAGAGTGATGTGTACGCGGCCCACTCAGCGAATGATTCGTTGAGCCAGAGGTCGTTCCACCACTCCATGGTGACGAGATTTCCGAACCACATATGTGCCATTTCGTGAAGGATGACCATTGCGCGGCGCTCGTATAGGAAGTCGGTTGCCTTAGAGCGGAATACAAGAAGCTCTTCAAGGAAGGTGACGCAACCAGCGTTCTCCATTGCGCCCCAGTTGTAGTCAACAACTGCGAGTTGATCGTACTTTTCGAATGGGTATGGGAGGCCAAAGACGGTCTCGAAGTATTTAAAGCCCTGCTTCGTTATCTTGAAGATGTTCTCTGGGTCGAGTGACTCCGCAAGTGACTTACGGCAGTAGATGCCAAGCGGAATTGTCTTCTCGCCGACATATTCATCGTGAACATGTGAGTAAGGACCAGCGACCATCGCGGTGATGTAGGTAGAGATGCGTGGCGTTGCAGAGAACTCCCACTTATTCTTTCCACCGATATCGCTCTTGGATACGACAGGATTATTTGAGATGACTTCCCAATGTGAAGGGGCGATTGCAGTGAGTTGCCATGTTGATTTGAGATCTGGCTGGTCGAAGCATGGGTACATGCGACGGATATGTGCGGTCTCGCCCTGTGAGTAGAGGTAGGCCTCATCATCGACCGGGTCGACTGATAACTGGAGGCCTTCGCCGGCCTTAGAGAAGACCGCTTCCATCTCAACGACGAGTTCGTTCTGCGCAGCGAGGTTCTTGATAATGAGAGTTGTGCCCTCGTATGCGGAGGTGTCGACCGGTGCGCCGTTCAGTGTTGCGCTGATGATCTTGTTTCCAACGGCATCCAAGAAGGTCTCTGCGCCAGGGGTGTTGCATGAGAACTTAGCAACGGTCTTCGCAATGAAGACCTCACGGCCGTGAGTTACATCGAGGGTGACCTCGTAACTGTCGACCGAGATAAGTGATGAGCGGGACTCAGCTTCGCTGCGAGTGATATTTAGGCCTGGCACGGTTCCTCCATGAACTTTTCGGGTGGTCTCTCGATGTGAAAGTTTTCTACCTAGAGAGGTAACCTACCGATTATGGAGCGCCCGGTAAATCGCAGTTACAGGTTACGTGGAGCACGTGCGACCCTCGCCCAGGAGAACGCCTACGAGCGTCTCTGGCCGAAGTTTGGATTAGCGCCAGTAGGAGTTATTGACCCTGCTGTGATCTTCCCAAGCGCTTCGCGTCGGGTTATGGAGATTGGCACAGGAATGGGTGAGGCGACGGCGAAAATTGTTGCCGCTTTCCCAGAGACTGGTTT
>CANGCW010000123.1 GCA_947452525.1 Actinomycetota bacterium | reverse complement strand
AGTCAGATTGCAAAGCAGGCCCGCATGACATCGGTAAATGCAGCTCTTCAAGTTGATCTCTTCGACCAGGCAAATGCCTCTCGCGTCCGGGGAAAGATCTACTCTGGCTTTGGTGGCTCAACTGACTTTATCGTCGGCGCTCTGCATTCTCGCGGCGGCAAGTCCTTTATGGCACTGCCTTCCTGGCATGCAAAGTCCAATACCTCAACCATCGTTCCGCTCATTCAAGATGCTGTTACCAGCTTCCAGCACTCTTACGTCGTAACCGAGAATGGAATCGCACCATGCTTTGGGCGGAGCCAATCGGAACAGGCTAAGAACCTCATTGATTTCGCTGCTGCTCCACAGGCCCGTGATGACCTTCGCGCTGCGGCATCAGAGTTCGGTTTGCTCTAAAACCTCGGACGCGATTACCGGGGCGTAGCGGCTACTTGCGTAGAGCGGTTGTGAATCGTGGGCGATCGTTGAGATCGCGATGGAGATGAATCGATTCAAAGTCAGCGCTGAGCGAGTTGCGCACTGCATCGGCCTGCGACTCATCATGCTCCATTGCAAGGAGCCCACCGCTCTTCAGGAGTCGTGATGCGGCGGCGATAAATTCATTCGGGATTGCCATACCATCCGCGGAGCCTCCGAAGAGTGCAATCTCCGGCTCTGCAGCGAGTTCGTTTGGAAGTGCTGTGCCCATCGGGATATATGGAGGGTTAGCCACAACGACATCACACTTCACATCAAGGAGTGCATCCTTCACATCCCCTACGACAGTTCTAATCGGCAGATCAAACTTTCCAATATTGCGGTTGAGCCATACAACCGCCTCTTCAGATTTCTCAACAGCGACGATGCGCGTATCCACTTTATCGAGAGTCTCACTAGCGATAGATATCGCAATCGCTCCACTTCCTGCCCCGAGATCGACGATGCTGATTGGCTGCTGATAGCGCGCCAAATTATGAAGCACCTCATCAACCAGCAATTCAGTCTCTGGACGAGGAATAAGTGCGCCTTCGCCGATATCGAGAGTGAGATAGCGAAATGGCGCCTCACCTGTGATGTATTGGGTTGGCGTACCAGAGATACGTCGTTGCACGAGAGAAGTGAGTTGATCCTCTAGCTCTTCGCTCTCCTCAGCCGTGAAGTCGAATTGCTTTGCATGCAACTCCATCCGGTTTACACCGAGGATGTGTGCAAGAAGTAACTCAGCATCAACAGCAGAGATATCTGCCTGCGCTAACGAAATTTTTGCCTCTTTGAGAAGTGAGCGAATATCTCTTCCCATTGATTCAGTTGCCATCAATACCGCTTACTTCGCAGAGGTATCAGCGAGCTTGGCGGCCTTATCTGCATCCAAGAGCGCTTGAATAACATCGTCGAGTTCACCGTTAAGTACTGCATCTAGGTTGTTAGCCTTGAAGTTCACACGGTGATCACTGAGGCGGTTCTCCGGGAAGTTGTAAGTACGGATGCGCTCTGAGCGATCCACTGTACGTACCTGAGATTTACGCTCTGCAGCAGCTGCGGCATCAGCCTGCTCTTGTGCGTGCGCAAGAAGGCGTGCGCGCAAGATACGAAGAGCCGACTCCTTATTCTGGAGCTGTGACTTCTCGTTCTGGCATGAGACCACTACGCCCGTTGGGATGTGAGTAATACGGACCGCCGAGTCAGTTGTGTTAACCGACTGTCCGCCAGGACCAGATGAACGGAAGACATCGATGCGAAGATCCTGTTGGCGAATCTCAATATCCACTTCATCTGCTTCAGCGAGAATAAGTACACCTGCAGCAGAGGTATGAATTCGTCCCTGTGACTCCGTCTCTGGCACGCGCTGGACGCGGTGAACGCCGCCCTCAAACTTAAGTCGTGCGTATGGCGTCTGTCCTGGCTCTACATTGCCTTTGGACTTAATCGCCATAGATATTTCTTTGAAGCCACCCATCTCTGAATCGGTGGTATCGATAACTTCAACTTTCCAATTGTGTTTCTCTGCATAACGTTGATACATGCGGAAGAGATCTCCAGCAAAGAGTGCGGACTCATCGCCACCCACGCCTGCCTTGATCTCCATGATGACATCGCGATCATCATTGGGGTCACGTGGGAGTAGTAACTCCTCTAACTTCTCCTCTGCCTGAGCGAGCGCCTCTTTCAAGGCAGGTAGCTCCGCTGCAAAGCCTTCATCGACTGCTGCAAACTCTTCAGCGGCGACAAAGTCATCGCTCGCAGATTTCCAAGCTCGGTACCCGTTGATCACGGGTCCAAGTTGGGCATAACGCTTTCCAAGTTGGCGCGCCTTGCCCTGATCTTCATGGATCGATGGATCAGCCAGATCTTTCTCTAACTGGGCGTACTCAGCTAAGAGAGCAGGTATCTGCCCAAATCGCTCGCCTTGCTCTGCCATCTTCTTACCCCGTTACTTGTATTCGCATTAACTCTTCACTATCAAAAATATCTTTATCAAACTCTTAAAATGAAAAACATTCTTAGAGAGAAATAAAAAGACCGCCCCGTTCTCCACCCCAGTTCAGAGGCGAAGGACGATGCGGTCTTTGAAAAAAGCTACTTAGCGGTCTTCTTGCCGAAACGCTCTTCGAACTTAGCGACGCGGCCGCCAGTGTCGAGAATACGCTGCTTACCTGTGTAGAACGGATGGCAGACGGAGCAGACTTCAACGTAGATTGAACCTGTTGCCTTTGTTGAGCGAGTTGTGAAAACTTCGCCGCAACCACATGTAACTGTGGTCTCGATGTAATTTGGATGAATCTCAGCCTTCATGGTTCCTCTTCTCTTATGTGGCTGGGTCAGGAAGAGATTTCCTCTTCACTGTGAACCAGCCGGTTCGTGGTCACCTTGCGGCTTCCGAATACCTACCAAGGTTAATGGCTAACTCCGCTCCAGCGAAATCGGGGTTGACGCCCTGCCTAGACCTGGCTCTGCACGGACCCAGCGGGCCAAAATGGAGCTAGCCCCGCCCCTACCAGCAATAGGTGAGGAGCGGGGCTAGCCCGTGAAAAGCCCTTGGCTTGCGAGCCAGGTTAGTTGTTCTGGCCGTCGGCTGTTGTCTTCTGGATCTGGATCAAGAATTCAACGTTGGACTTGGTGCCCTTCATCTTCTCGAGCAAGAGCTCAAGCGCCTGCTGAGAGTCAAGAGCATGGAGGACGCGGCGAAGCTTCCAGACGATATTGAGCTCTTCGGTTCCCATAAGGATCTCTTCCTTACGAGTACCAGATGCATCAACATCAACCGCAGGGAAGATGCGCTTATCTGCAAATTTACGGTCGAGCTTGAGCTCCATATTTCCGGTGCCCTTGAACTCTTCGAAGATAACCTCATCCATCTTTGAACCAGTCTCAACGAGAGCAGTTGCAAGGATGGTGAGCGATCCACCATTCTCAATATTACGTGCAGCACCAAAGAACTTCTTTGGTGGATAGAGCGCTGCAGAGTCGACACCACCGGAGAGGATACGACCTGATGCAGGAGCTGCAATGTTGTATGCGCGGCCAAGGCGGGTAATCGAATCGAGGAGAACAACGACATCATGGCCAAGCTCTACCAGACGCTTTGCGCGCTCGATTGCAAGCTCTGCAACCGCAGTGTGGTCATCTGCGGGGCGATCAAATGTTGAGGCGATAACTTCGCCCT
>CANGCW010000122.1 GCA_947452525.1 Actinomycetota bacterium | reverse complement strand
GTAGTTGGCGTAGCGGGATTTGTGGAGATCCATCTCCATGGATTCAAGGAATGCTCGAAAGTACTCGTGGGGGATTCGATACTTCTGGATTGTGTTCACCAGCGCCGCAAGGATCGGATCGTGACTAGCACCCCTCTCGATATCAGCGAGGGCTCGAGTTGAGAAGTCTCGAAGCGTCTCTGATCGCTCCTCGGGGGTTGAACCCTCGGAGTAGGTATCGACGATCTCATCGGCATACCGTGCAAAGCCGTAGAGGGCATGAACGTGTGGTCGCTTACTCTTCGGTAACAAGAGGGTCGCAAGGTAGTAGGTCTTTCCGTGCAGGGCGTTGAGACGTTTGCACTCTTCATACGAGGATTGAAGCGCAGGATCGGTGATGCCTGCAGCAACGTATCTCTTCACGCCGGCAATCCTAGTGACTCGCCAATCCCGGCCTGATTCTCCCCAGCCCCACGTTGAGGGTTTAATTTTGGGAAAAGGGCCGTGTTCTAGTTCAGAAATGGCTCAGAATCGAGGAGACTTCAGCCATTCCCCGAGCAGTGCCGCGAGGCACCGCTCCACATAACCACATATAGCCCCCGTATAACCCTCTCTAACGAAGTAGGTCTAGTAACCCCAAGTTGGTCAAGCAACCCCAAGTAGGACTAGCGGTATCGCAGTGGTTTGATTGAATTTCGTTATGCAGGTCCCTCATCCCTCAGTGGTCGTCATCGATGTCGACCGCAGATTCATCAGAAAGGCTCAGAATGCTGGAATCATTTTTCAAGATTAAAGAGCGTGGCTCAACCATCGCCCAAGAAGTTCGCGGCGGTTTTGTCACATTCTTCACGATGGCATACATCGTTGCCCTTAACCCACTCATCATCGGTCTCACAAAAGATGGCGATGGAAAGTTCCTCGGCGGAGATGGATCACATCCAAACCTCGCGCTGATTGCAGCTATGACCGCCCTTATGGCTGGTCTTCTCACCATCTTGATGGGTGCAGTGGCTAACTTCCCACTCGCACTTGCTACCGGCCTCGGTCTCAACACCTTCGTTGCGGTGGGAATCGCTTCGAAGATGACATGGGCAGATGCAATGGGTCTCGTCATCATCGAGGGCGTCATCATCGTGATCTTGGTTGTTACTGGTGCACGTAAGGCTGTCTTCAATGCAGTACCAGCACAGCTCAAGACCGCTATCGCTGTCGGTATTGGACTCTTCATCGCTCTCATCGGTCTCGTTGACTCAGGCTTCGTCCGTCGCACCGGTTCGGGACCAGTTCCTGTTCAGCTCGGCGATAACGGCAATCTCGTCGGATGGCCAGTCATCGTCTTCGCAGTTGGTCTTATCTTGATGCTCGGCCTTATGGTCAAGCGCGTTAAGGGTGCTCTTCTTATCGGTATCGCAGTGACAACTGTTCTTGCGATCATCGTTGAGAAGGCATTCAAAATTGGTCCAAACTTCGATGGCGCAACAGGTGCAGTCAATCCAAAGGGTTGGGGCCTCAACGTTCCAACAATTCCTCACAAGATTGTTGCTACACCTGATTTCAGCCTCTTCGGTCATATCGATCTCACTGGCGCTTTCAACCGTGTCACAGTGGTCTCAGCAATCCTCTTGATCTTCGCACTCCTTCTCTCTGACTTCTTCGACAATGTCGGAACAGTTACAGCTATTGCAACAGAGGGTGGACTTATCGGAGCCAATGGTGAGATTGAGAATATTGATCGCATCCTCTTGGTAGATGGAATCGCAGCAGTTGCTGGTGGAGTTGGAAATATCTCATCAAATACCAGCTACATCGAATCTGCTTCAGGCGTTGGTGAAGGTGCACGTACAGGTCTTGCTTCTGTCGTCACAGGTATCCTCTTCCTGCTCACAACATTCCTTGCGCCGCTCGTAGCGGTTATCCCTTACGAGGCTGCAACACCAGCTCTCGTCATCGTCGGCTTCTTGATGATGACTCAGATTAAGAACATTGATTGGCAGGATTATGGAATCGCTATTCCAGCATTCTTGACCATCATCTTGATGCCATTCACATACTCCATCACAGTCGGTATCGGCGTTGGATTTGTGACACACGTCATTCTTCGTCTGATCCAAGGTCGTGGCAAGGAAGTGCACGCACTTCTCTACCTCGTAGCTGGCCTCTTCACCATCTTCTTCTTGCAGTCTCCAATCAACATCTGGACCAGCAAGTAGTCGTTACGTGAAACAGAAGTAAGCGTTACAGAACAGACCTGGGGAGGTATCCTTTCCAGGTCTGTTTCTTTTCAACTGGCGTCGCCGCGGCGGAGCCACAAAGAGTGAAGGAATACCGTGGGAGAGCTAAGCGCAGAAAAGATACTTCGCATCAAGGAAGAGATTCGCGATGTGAAGGATTTTCCATCTCCTGGAATTCTCTTTAAGGACATTACCCCGCTTCTGCGTCATGCAGAAGCCTTTGCGCTTGCCGTTGACGCCTTTGCAGAGATTGCCAAAGGCGCCGATCTCATTGCCGGAGTAGAGGCTCGCGGCTTCATCTTTGCCTCTGCAATTGCCTCAAAGCTGGGCAAGGGGTTCGTTCCCATCCGTAAGAGCGGAAAGCTGCCAGCTGCGAGTTACACCGAGAGCTACTCACTCGAGTATGGTGAGAATGTTTTACAGATACATCAGGATGCAGTTCGCACGGGTGAAAAAGTGATGATTATTGATGATGTGCTCGCAACGGGTGGCACGCTCGGTGCTGCAGTAAAACTCGTAGAGCGATGCGGTGGAGTTGTTGAATCTATCGCCGTTTTGATGGAGATCGAGGGTCTCGGCGGCAAAGAGAACTTTGCGAAGCAATTTACCTCGCTCTCCATTACAACACTGCTCTCGTAAGGTCAGCCTGTAATTCGAGCAGCAGCTAACTTTCCAGATATAAGAACCATTGGTACTCCTACGCCTGGCTGAGTTCCAGATCCCGCAAAGACAACGTTAGAAAATCCCTGCGCCATATTCTTTGGGCGGAATGGACCGGTCTGCAAGAAGGTGTGAGAGCTGGCAAAAGGTGCACCGGCCTCAAGACCCGAGGCCTCCCACTCAAGTGGCGTGATGATCTCTTCGACCTCAATCTTTGCTTCAAAGTCTGTATAGCCATTCGATTCCATAGTGCGAAGAATCTGATCTCGATAGCGCTTGGTCTCAATGCGCCAATCAATATCTGCACGAAGGTTTGGAGTAGGGAAGAGGATGTAATAGGAGTTCTTCCCTGCCGGAGCGAGGCTCTTATCATCGTGAGTTGGCAACGTGACCAGGAAGCTTGGATCAGTCATGAGCTTTCCTTCGTGGATGAGCTCTTTAAATGTTGATTCCCATGAATTTCCGAAGTGGATATTGTGGTGGGCTAGGCGGTCATACTGGGCGGATGAACCAACAAGCAGAGTGACACATGATGGTGAGTACTTGAGACGCTCAATTCTCTTCGGAACGCTTCCTAGGAGTTCTCGGTAAGCAACAGGTAGGTCGGGATTGAGCACAAGAGCATCAAACTCATGTCGTATGCCGTACTGATCAAGAACTGCCGTTGCCTTGCCATGTGAATGCTCAACCGTTGTCACCGCGGTGTTGTAGATAATCTCCACGCCATGCTTGGCGGCCGCAGCCGCCATTGCGCGCGGGAATGCATTCATTCCACCCTTAGGGAAGAAGACGCC
>CANGCW010000121.1 GCA_947452525.1 Actinomycetota bacterium | reverse complement strand
TTGATGAACCGCTACTCGAGGTTTCAACCGACAAGGTTGATACCGAGATTCCATCTCCTGCAACAGGAACGATTCTCTCCATTGATGTCCCAGTTGATTCAACAGTTGCAGTCGGAGCTCGCCTGGCAATGATCGGTTCAGCATCTGCTGCGCCAGTTGCAGCTACCCCTGCACCGGTAGCACCAGTCGTTGTAGCTCCAGTAGCACCAGTTGTCTCAGCACCTGCGCCGGTTGCACCAGTTGTCGCAGCACCAGCGCCAATAGCTGCTAAGGCACCTGCTGCAATCTCAGATGCATATGTCACTCCAATCGTTCGCAAAATGGCGAATGAGCTCGGTGTTGACCTTTCAATGATCTCTGGCACCGGTGTCGGCGGAAGAATCCGCAAGGAAGATATTCAGGCTGCGGCTAAGCCGATCGCTCCAGTTGCGGCTGCTCCAGTTGCGCAAACAAGTTCTGCGCCAGCAGCACCAGTTGCAGTCTCCCCTCTTCGTGGCACTACTGTGAAGATGTCTCGCCTTCGTAAGGTCATCGCAGAACGCATGGTTGAGTCACTCCAGACAAGTGCTCAACTCACCACTGTTATCGAAGTGGATGTAACAAAGATTGCTCGTCTACGCGACGCTGCTAAGAGTTCATTCGAAGCGCGAGAAGGCGTCAAGCTCACATTCCTTCCATTCTTCGCAGTCGCAGTATGCGAAGCACTAAAGCAGCACCCAGTGCTCAATGCATCTGTTAACGATGACACCATCACTTATCACGCATCAGAGCATCTCGGTATCGCCGTAGATACCGATCGTGGCCTCTTGGTTCCAGTTATCCGCGATGCAGGCGATCTCAATATCGGAGGCGTTGCACGCAAGATTGTTGATGTTGCGGCTCGTACTCGTGATAACAAAATCTCCCCTGATGAGCTTGGTGGTGGAACATTCACCATCACAAATACCGGAAGCCGCGGAGCGCTCTTTGATACGCCCATCATCAATCAGCCACAGGTGGCAATTCTTGGTATTGGTTCGATCGTGAAGCGTCCAATGGTTATGAAGGGCACCGATGGCGGAGAGACAATCTCGGTCCGTTCAATGGTCTATCTCGCAATCTCGTACGATCACCGAATTGTCGATGGCGCAGATGCTGCTCGCTTCCTCTCAACACTCAAGGAGCGCCTAGAAGGCGGTCGTTTCGAATCAGATTTGGGGCTCTAACTTATGGCCAACACCAAGCGCATTGCGATTACTGGATCTACTGGATTAATTGGCAGTGCTCTTGTTGGACACCTTCGGGATCAAGGCCACACCGTTCTCCGTCTTGTTCGTCGCGATGCGCTCGCACCGGATGAACTCTTTTGGAACCCATCAAAAGGTGAGATCAATGTTGACGGTCTTGCCGGTGTAGATGCAGTTATTCACCTTGCAGGTGCAGGTGTTGGCGATAAGCGTTGGACGAAGCGTTACAAGTCGGAGATTCTTAATTCGCGCTTACTTGGAACAGAGACGATTGCTCGCGCAGTAGCCCAGATCAACCCTGAAGTATTTATCTCTGCAAGCGCTATCGGATTCTATGGCGATACCGGTGAACGCGCAGTAGATGAGAAGGATAGAAGCGGTGAAGACTTTCTTGCAGCTGTCTGCCGTCAATGGGAAGAGGCTTCGCATACGGCTGAGGGTGTGCGCACCGTAAATATCCGCACGGGACTCGTTCTTGACCCAACCGGTGGCGCACTCGGCCGCATGCTCCCACTCTTTAAATTAGGACTTGGCGGAAAGCTTGGTTCGGGTAAGCAGTGGTGGTCTTGGATTACGTTGCATGACCAGATTCGTGCGATCACACATATTCTCGATAGCAATATCAGCGGTCCAGTGAATCTCACCTCACCAAACCCGGTAACGAATCGAGAATTCACTGCATCGCTTGCGCAGGCTCTTCACCGCCCAGCGTTATTTCCAGCCCCTGCAATCGCGCTGAAGATTGCACTCGGTGGATTCAGCACAGAGATCCTTGGATCAAAACGTGTATTGCCTACCGCTCTTACTGCAGATGGATTCGTCTTCGACTATCCGCACCTTCTCGGAGCACTTAGCGAGCTTGTTGAATAACTAGCTCTGCCGCTCTTCTTCCTGAAAGCATTGCACCTTGCTGTGATGGCCAGGCCATGTAATCGCCTGCCAAGAATGTGTGCGAACCGATGCGTGGGTCAGAGAGCAAGGTCTTCCCCATGGGATGCACTGGCAACGAATTCTTAATCTCGTGGTGAGCAACCAACTGAAGATCTTTCTCGGATACGCCCCACATGGCTGCAAGAGATTTTGTCAGCTTCTTCTCGGAGACTTTCTCTAACGTCGTCGTAGAGAGCAAACTCTTCCCAATCGGTGCATAACCAGCAGCGCGATTTGAGATCACCAAAGAGTTAATGATTGCGCCTTCGGTACTGACACGAAGCGCCTTGCTTGTCAGCATGCCAGCAGGCAGTGAGTGATACCAGGTAGTCGAGGCACTCATCTTCACCTTTGGTGCATGTGGAATAAGTCCCTGAACAGAGGATGGATCCACGGCAACAATGACGAACTTCGCCTTGTATAAACCCTTCGAAGTGCGCACGGTCGTGCCATCAATATCAAGCACGCGTTCGGAGTACCGAATATCGAGAACCGGCTTCGCAAGCGCATCACTAAATGCTTGAACTCCACGAGCAGGAACACCTGGTCGGCCAAACGCGAAGCTCTTGAGAATGGTGCGAGCAACGTCAGCATCTTCAATATCCGGGTTGCCTAGGAAAACGCCTTGAAGGAAGGGGCGCAAATATGTTGAATACAACTCTGGGAATTTTTTAGCGCACTCCCCCAGGGTTGAGGCGCCCTCACTTTTACGGAGAAAGTTGAGAAAGGCCACCTTCTCGGAGATTGATCCGAGTTGTGGGGCGTTTAATACTCCAACACTCTTCAGATCAGAAGAAGAGTTGTAGATTTCAAAGCCAGCACCGAGTGGAACGAACTGTAATTTTCTCCTACCGCCAAAGGTTGCGCCATGGAGAATCTCGGTTTTACGGACCTCTCTGTAGCGCGGATTAATAACCTGAAAGCCGTGGTCAAGGATGAAGCCACCGACGTAGTCGCTCTTCACACGACCACCCGGGCGATCTGTCGCTTCAAGCACGGTTACGGATAGCCCCGCGCCTTGAAGGTACCGAGCCGCAGTGAGTCCTGCGAGCCCGGCTCCGACAACTACAACATCCGTTGAGCTCATTGCTTCTCGTTCTGCAACTTTGATGGCCACCAGATCTTTGGTCCGATGATATGGACAAGTGCAGGAACGAGAATTGAGCGCACAATCAAGGTATCGAGAAGTACGCCGAAGGCGACCGTGAATCCAATCTCAGCCAAGAAAACCAATGGCAAGATTCCAAGAACTGTGAATGTCGCTGCGAGTACAACACCTGCAGAAGTGATGACGCCACCTGTAACTGTTACGCCCTTAGTAACGCCTTTGCGTGTTCCGAGCTTGATCGCCTCTTCACGGACTCGGGTCATCAAGAAGATGTTGTAGTCGATGCCGAGTGCAACGAGGAAGATAAAGGCGAAGAGTGGATAACCCGAATCCTCACCCTTGAAGTGGAATACGTGGTGGAAGAAGAGCGAACAGGCGCCAAGAGTTGCTACATAGGAGAGCACCACAGTAACAAGCAACATGATTGCCGCGAGAATGCTTCGAAGAAGCAG
>CANGCW010000120.1 GCA_947452525.1 Actinomycetota bacterium | reverse complement strand
TTTTGATGCCAGCAGTAACAGTCGAAGACATCACCGTTCTTCCAAAGATCACTGCTACAGCAACAAGTCGCTCGCGACGCGTAAAGAGCATCACCACCGCGCCACAAGGCTACGAAGGTGAGGGTTTCCCTGTCCGCCGCGCATTCGCTGGCGTTGATCTCGCAGACCTCGACCCATTTATTCACCTCGACCAAATGGGCGAAATCGAATACGCGCCAGGTGAACCGAAGGGCACGCCGTGGCACCCACATCGTGGTTTTGAAACCGTTACATATATCATCGACGGAATCTTTGATCATAAAGATAATCATGGTGGCGGCGGAACTATCACCAACGGTGACACACAATGGATGACGGCTGGGGCAGGAATCCTCCACATCGAAACCCCTCCCGAGCATCTCGTGATGAGTGGTGGCTTATTCCATGGATTCCAACTCTGGGTCAATCTCCCAGCAGCGAAGAAGTGGTCAAAGCCTGCTTACCAAGATATCCGCGCCAACCAAGTTGCACTTCTCTCCAGCAGTGATGGTGGTGCATTGATCCGTGTCATCGCTGGCGATTTAGCTGGCCATCAAGGTCCTGGTGCCACACAGACTCCGATCACAATGGTGCATGCAACGTTGGCTGCAGGAGCAGAACTCCGCCTTCCTTGGCGTAATGATTTCAATGCTCTCGCTTATGTCCTTAACGGCAAGGGTTCCGCCGGAGAGAGTCGCCAACCAATTTCAATGGGGCAACTCGCGACCTTCGTTGATGGCGACACTCTTGTTCTTCGTGCGGATACTTCCCAAGAATCACGCAGTCCTACTTTCGATGTCCTCATTCTTGGGGGAGAGCCGATTCGCGAGAGCGTCGCCTGGATGGGGCCATTTGTTATGAATACGAAGGCTGAAGTCCTCCAGGCATTTGAAGATTTCCAGAAGGGAAAGCTCGGCACAATCCCTATGGAGAAGATTGACGGTATCCACGGAACACCAACAGAAATCGTTGAGTAATTAGACCTAGAAATACGAATAGCTAAATGAAAAATTGGCCCCGCCCGAAAGAGTAAGGCCAATTTTTTATTTAATCATGCACAACAGGTGTTGACGACTTCTACAGCGCAGAAAGTTTTTCAAAACGAATGCGCCCGGCAGACTGGCCAACCAATCGCACTTTGCAGACTGGCTTACCAATCGCACTTTGCAGACCGGCGTACTGATCGCACTTTGCAGACTGGCCAACCAATCGCACTTTGCAGACCGGCGTACTGATCGCACTTTGCAGACTGGCCAACCAATCGCACTTTGCAGACCGGCGTAGCAATCGCACTTTGCAGACCGGCGTACTAGAGCGCCTTAAGCGATGAGACAACCTTGGTAAGTGAATCCTTTGCATCACCGAAGAGAAGCGTTGTCTTGGGGTCGTAGAGAAGCTCGTTCTCAATTCCCGCAAAACCTGGACGCATCGAACGCTTGAGGAAGATCACGTTTCCGGATTGAGAGACATCGAGAATTGGCATTCCGTAAATAGGGCAACCAGGTGTGGTCTTCGCAGCGGGATTCACCACGTCATTCGCACCTACAACCAGTACGACATCAGTCTGAGGGAAGGTCGGATTGACCTCATCCATCTCAACGAGTTGTTCGTAAGGAACATTCGCCTCGGCAAGGAGAACGTTCATATGACCAGGCATTCGACCTGCGACAGGGTGAATGCCATAGGCAACGTCAACGCCCTTCGCTGCAAGGAGGTCGGCTAATTCGCGCACTGTGTGCTGTGCCTGAGCAACCGCTAATCCGAAGCCAGGAACAATCACAACGCGTTGCGCATAGTTAAGAAGAATTGCAACGTCATCAGGTGATCCAGACTTAACAGAACGAGCCTCGGTCGCCGCACCAACTTCTTGAGGCTTCGCAGTGAATGCACCGAAGAGCGTTCCAAAGAGCGAACGACCCATTGCATCTGCCATAAGGCGCGTAAGGATTGTTCCGGATGCACCAACCAAGGTGCCTGCGACGATGAGCAAAGTGGATTCAAGTACGTAGCCACTCGCCGCAACAGTAAGGCCAGTGAAGGCATTGAGCAATGAGATAACAATCGGCACATCTGCCCCACCAACAGGCAGAACGAAGAGGACGCCGAAGAGAAGGGAGAGACCACCCATAACGAGGAGCGGTGTATTTCCCCGTGCGGCGATAGTCCATCCGCCCGTTCCGAGAACGCCCGCAAGCGTTGCTGCGATGAGGAATCGTCCTCCTGGGAAGACGACCGGACGCGTGGTCATCAACTCTTGAAGCTTTAAGAAGGTAATGACAGATCCAGAGAATGACGTGCAGCCGACGATAACGGTAAAGACTGTTGCCACAACGGCTGCAGCCGATGGCTTCTCTCCGCCAGCGCTCAAGTTGAGATATTCAACAGTTGCAACGAGCGCTGCCGCACCTCCACCTACGCCATTAAATAGTGCAACGAGCTGAGGCATCTGCGTCATTTGAATCTTACGAGCAGCAGGAACGCCAACGAGAACGCCAAATGCAATAGCCCCAATGATCAACGCTGTGTTGTGGTGCTTATCTCCAGGCTTCGCAAAGGGAGCAAAGAAGACAAGAACTGTTGCGATGGTTGCTCCCGCGGCGCCGATGAGATTTCCACGGCGAGCGGACTTTGGAGCGGAGAGACCTTTCAGTGCAAGGATGAAGCAGATAGCAACGAGGAGGCCAAGTAGTTCATAAATATTCTTATTCACTTCTCCGCTCCTTCCGTGGCAACCTTCTTCGTCTTTGGCTTGCCCTTAAACATCTCGAGCATGCGATCGGTAACAACGAAGCCACCGACCATGTTGATCGTTGCAAGGACAACAGCAAGAATCGCGAGGGTTGTTTCGAGTGTGGAGGTTGCAGAGTCAGCAACGGTGATTGCTCCAACCAAGATAATTCCGTGAATGGCATTCGCTCCGGACATGAGCGGTGTGTGCAGAGTGGTCGAAACCTTGGAGACCACCTCAAAGCCCACAAATATCGAGAGCGCAAAGATTGTCAGAATTGCCATCGAGGTCATTTCTTTCCCTCCGGAGTCCGGCGCGATCCGCCCATAGTTACTGTTGCTGCATCGATAATCTCATCGGAGAAATCGGGAATGACATCACCCGTTGGTTTTCCATCAACGCTCTTCGTCATAAGCAGAAGTAGGTTCACAACATTTCGGCTATAGAGCATTGATGCGTGATAGGGGAGCTGACTTGGTACGTCTTTGCCACCCCACATCTTTACACCGTTCGCAGTTGTAATCACTTCACCTGCAACAGATCCCGCTACATTGCCGCCGGTCTCGGATGCTAGATCCACGATGACCGACCCGGACTTCATCGCTGCAACCATCTCCTCGGTAACGAGACGTGGAGCTGGGCGACCAGGAACTGCGGCTGTCGTGATGAGAACATCTGCAGCTGCAATATATGGCGTGAGTAGTTCGCGTTGCTTTGCAGCGCGTTCCTCTGTCATCTCTCGGGCATAACCGCCCTGTCCTTCAAGCGCCTCAAGTTCAAGCGTGATGAACTTTGCACCCATCGACTTCACCTCGTCGGCTGAAGCTGGTCGCACGTCATACGCACTCACAACTGCACCGAGTCGTTTTGCCGTAGCGATTGCTTGAAGTCCGGCAACGCCCGCGCCAAGGATTACAACGTTTGCTGGAGTAACTGTTCCAGCTGCAGTCATCAAGAGCGGGAAGAAGCGAGGGG
>CANGCW010000119.1 GCA_947452525.1 Actinomycetota bacterium | reverse complement strand
AGATCATGGCCATCGGCGATGATCTGCTTTGCGAAGGATGGGTTCTGTTGAAGCCAGGTACCAACTGCGAAGACCGAAACTGGCGTTCCACTATCTCTAAAGATCGTGAGTAGATCCGTACCCATCACATGGCTGCTCGCACCGTGGAAGGTGAGAGCAACGTTAGGAACTTTGCGATTGCCGTGAGTGATATCGGCCGTTGCGGCGCTAGCGCCAGGAAGTCCAAATAGTGAGAGGGCTCCGCCTATACCTGCAATCTTAAGAAAGTCACGACGGTCAATTGCCATGCGCTAATGATAGTTGCTGCGCCTCAAGCGTAATTTGCTCTACAAGCGGGGTCACTCCTTGCTAGGGTTACGGGCAGACGCGCGAAAGGAGTTCCGTATGAGTGATGACGAAGATATGGGCCCTGAAGAGATTGTTACTGAGGAGATGCTGTGGGAGCGAATCCCTGAGGTCACGGGTATCGACCGCGCAAATACTTATTATGAGTTGAGCGCGCGTATCTATGCCCGCGGCCAGTATGACGAGGCGTTAGCTCTCGCTGAGACAGCTCGAGATCTCTATGCCGAGGCTGATGGCAATACATCTATCGATGGCCTTGCGCAGGCATACTCTGCAATTGGTTACAACCTCAATCAGTTGAAGAGAATTAATGAAGCTGCAGATGCGATGAGCAAAGCTGTTGAACTCTTGCGCGAATCGAAATCTCCGCTCGCAATTGATCTTGCCTGCACCCTTGGTGACTGGTGGTACGGCTCAAAGAATTACAAGAAGGCAATTGAGTGCATGCAGGATTGCGTACAGGAACATCTCGTTGAAGGAGATGACTCGGGCGCTGCTAACGACCTTCATCTCATCGGCTGCTCTTATCGCGAGCTGAAAGAGTTCTCTTCAGCGCTCGAGGCATTCCGCGAGGCGCGCGTACTCTTTAAGAAGTTAAAGGAAGTTATCAACGTTGCCCGTTGCGATCTGAAGATTGCCTTCTGCCTCAATGCCTTTGGTGATGGTGAAGGTGCACAGCACGCAGCCCAGAAGGCGATCGACGTCTTCGCAACTGCACACGACCACAACCGTGAGATGTTCGCTCAGATGGAGCTTGGAAAGGCCTTCATTACATCTGGCCAACTTGAGCAGGGTTATGTAACTCTTGAAAAGCTTCTTGGCTCAATGACCGCAGATCAGATTGAGAATCGCGACTTCGAATTTATTGTAGAGATTGAAGAGAAGATGGCTGAGGTATTGAAGCTCCTTGGTCGCGAAGCTGAAGCAATCGAGATTGAGCGTCGCCTAGCTTCCGTGAAGGAAGTTATCGAGGATTAATTCTTAGTGTGGGAGATGTTGCATCGCCCATGCATACATTGCAATTGCCGCTGCAGCAGATGCATTCATCGAGCGCGTTGAACCATATTGGCGAATCGCAAGAACGGTTTCGCAGATTGCAACTGCTTCGTCAGACATGCCAGCGCCCTCTTGCCCGAAGAAGAGAACGCACTTCTCTGGAAGTGCTGTTGATTCAAGTTGCTGCGAGATAGGTAAGTTATCGATGCCGATAATCGGCGTTGAATTCTCATCACACCACTTCTTGAAATCTGCAGGAGTTGGATGGTGCAACACGTGAAGATATTTATCCGTGACCATTGCACCGCGCTTATTCCAATCGCGTTTACCGACGATATGAACATACGAGGCATTAAATGCATTTGCTGTTCTCACAACAGAACCAATGTTGAGGTCATGTTGCCAATTTTCAATCGCAATTTGTAGTGAGTGGCGCTTAGTATCTAGATCGGCGACAATCGCTTCAACGCTCCAGTAGCGAAAGTGATCCAAGACATTTCTACGATCACCGTTCAGTAATAACCCAGGATCGTACTGAGGACCTGTTGGAAGTGGCTCAGGATGTGGTCCAACTCCCACTACGGGATAGAACTCACCTGGACCTACTGTCGCCTCAACCATATTCCTTACTCTAGTAAGGGCTCTCAATACGGCATAATCCACCAGTGCTTAATTCATATCTGCGAGTGATAAAGGTGGCTATTGCGGCCACGCTCCTCGCCTCATTAAGCGCGACGAGTGCAACGGCGTTCGAACTGCCGAGCTCATTCCTTACATATGCAAAGTCAGCACCTCTCGCCAACGCTGGAATTCTGGTTGAGAATTTATCGACGCGCGAGATCGTCTATCAGTCAGAGAGCACGACGCTCCGTGCGCCAGCATCTGTCCTGAAGTTATTCTCGATGGCTACAACGCTTACAACTTTTGATTCGGATACTCAGTTCACAACATCGATTGCCACTACCGATAAGCCGAATAAGTTTGTTCTGTTGGGGGAGAGCGATCCTTGGCTTACGACAAGTGCTCACTCTGCCAAGAAGTTTCATCGCGCATACCTTCCATACTTAGTCAATAAGGTGCGAGCCGAGAATCCGAAGCTAAAAGCGATCCAGCTGGACTACGCCAATGTCTACGCACTTGACCTACGTGCCATTCAGAAGTTCTACGGATCAACTTTCAAGATTTACCCGCATAAACTTTCAACACTTGCAGCGGCGCAAGCCGAAGCACAGAGCAACCTTGCTCAGATTAAATCGCCGCCGCTAAAAGAGATTGTGAAGTTCACTCTGCTCTGGAGTGATAACGCACTCGCCGATCGCCTTGCTCATATGGCGGCGTCGAAGATGGGTTACGGAACGCGCAGCGGTGCAGTGCAAGGCGCATTTGAGCAGATGTTAAGAGAGAACAGCGTTCCTGCAGATGGCCTCGCCGTCTTTGATGGCAATGGTCTCTCACATAAGACACAGATCTCTGCGCAGACCGTTAATGGTCTACTCGTAGCAATCCGACAGAATCCAAAATTTCAAGCGATTTACGATGGCCTCCCGCTTGCAGGCCATACCGGCACCTTGAAGGAACGCTTCATTAAAGATGCCCCATCAGCTGTCGGACTCATCAAGGCGAAGACCGGTTGGATCAATACAACGGTCAGCCTCGCTGGTTTCGCGAAGTCAGGCTCAGATGAGTATGTCTTCACCGTTATCGATAGTGGTCTTCGTAACAGCGAGGCAGTTCGTGCGCGTGCCCGCATAGCAATTGACCGCATGCTCGCCGCTCTCGTTAAGAATTAGCCCCTCAACTCTGTAAGGTTGCGCTGTGGCTCTTAAGGAAAGAATCTCCCCGTATGTCGCGCTGATGAAGCTGCGCGTTGTGGAACTTCTCCTTGTCACCACCGTTCCAGCGCTCTTTCTCGCTCAGCGCGGAGTCCCACCACTTGGCATAACAATCGCAACCCTCGTTGGCGGAACTCTCGCAGCAGGTGCATCCAATGCCTTCAATATGGTGATCGAGGTTGAGTCTGATCGCCTCATGAAGCGAACGGCGAAGCGTCCAATCGTGACCGGTGCCGTTACAAAGATGCAGGCGTTGCTCTTCGCCATCGCAATCTCAATTATCAGCCTTCTCATCTTTATTATCTTTACCAACGCACTCACAACTTTGCTAACCGCGTTGGCGATTTTCTTCTACGTTGTCGGTTACACCATGGGACTCAAGCGCCGTACTTCGCAGAACATCGTCTGGGGCGGAATCGCTGGTTGTATGCCTGTCCTTATTGGTTGGGCTGCGATTGCTAACTCGCTCTCGTGGACAGCGTGGGCCTTCTTCTTCTTGATCTTCTTCTGGACTCCGCCACACTTCTGGGCAATTGCTATTAAGTACAAGGATGATTACAAAGCAGCGGGAATCCCGATGCTCCCTGT
>CANGCW010000118.1 GCA_947452525.1 Actinomycetota bacterium | reverse complement strand
GTTGTCCTGACCCATGACATCGCCCAACGCGACAACCTCAGGGTTGGCCGCCATGATGGCGTCGCGGCGGTCGTTGAATCGCTCAAGGGCCACCCACTCTTCGCCCATGTCACCCTCACCCGGTCAGAGCGGTCGGCAATAGCCGCCATGGTGACGGAGATGCTTGAGGAGCCAATCAATTTTCTGGGGTGAGGACTTTTAGATAGGCCGCCCAATTCAGGGGATTTCCCCTGCTTTACCCCTGTGAGCGACAAAACGGATTTATTGGACATGCCACGGAGTGAGCAGGGTTTTTACTTTTCCCTAACTCTGTGAATTTATTTTTAATCCGCCATTACGCGGGGATGCATTTGCCCGTGTCGGTATCTCCTGAAAGTCTTTAGCCCTTCCCACCCACCACTGGGCCCGACCGCAAGAGCTCGAACGAATCGTTTGAGAGATTGAACTAGGGCTAGTGAGCCGTGGAGATCGACCCCCAGGGGTACTAGAGAAGCGAGAGGAGGCAGTATTGAAGGCGCTGAACTACAACCGTGTAATTGAAAGTGCAGTGACTCGTAAGCTGCTTCAGCATAAGAAGGCGGCCCTTGCGCTCGTTGCAACCGTTCTTCTATCACTCCTCACCACAGTCGACGCGACCTTCGCTCAATCTGGATTCCACCGCGACCTCGTCCTTCCCGACATCGCGACTGTCGATCCATCCAGCCCTGATCAGGGTTCGCCGGCTCCAACCTCAGCGAGCCTCACCACGGTTGTTGCAGTCAATGCCCGAGTCATGTCACTAGTCTCCTTGGCTGCCCGCCAGGTCCAGATGGCGAAGACTGGAACCGGCGCTCAAGAAGTTGCCCGCGAGATCATTGCCGTGAACTATCCGAAGTGGAACGCCTCTCAGGTCTCCTGCCTGACCAAGCTCTGGAATGCTGAGAGCCATTGGAATTACAAGTCCCATAACCGCAGATCTGGCGCCCATGGAATTGCCCAGGCGCTACCTGCGACCAAGATGAATTCAACGGGTACAGATTGGCTTACCAATCCCGTTACTCAGATCAAGTGGGGCCTGAACTACGTCGCTCAGCGATACGGCACCCCATGTAAGGCGCTTGCCCATCACCACCGAGTGAACTCTTACTAGACCTCAGCGGTACAACTAATGTGGCCGGACTCCAATAGTCAGCGGCTTGCTCGTCTCAGCGAAGAAATCATTCCCCTTATCGTCCACGACGATAAATGCTGGGAAGTTCTCCACCTCAATCTTCCAGACCGCCTCCATGCCGAGCTCCTCATAATCGAGAACCTCAACCTTCTTAATGCAATCCTGGGCAAGGCGTGCAGCTGGGCCTCCGATGGAGCCCAGGTAGAAGCCACGATTCTTCTTGCAGGCATCCGTAACCGCCTTGGAGCGGTTGCCCTTAGCCAACATAATCATCGAGCCGCCTGCAGCTTGGAACTGTTCGACATAGGAGTCCATGCGACCAGCGGTGGTTGGACCGAATGAACCTGATGCATATCCGGCAGGGGTCTTAGCGGGACCCGCGTAATAGACCGCGTGATCCTTGAAATATTGCGGAAGCTCACCACCACCATCAAGAACCGCCTTCAACTTCGCATGGGCGATATCGCGAGCGACAACGAGGGTGCCAGAGAGTGAGAGGCGGGTCTTAATTGGATGTTTGGAGAGCTCTGCTAAGACGCTCTCGATCGGTTGATTCAAATCAATCTCTACAACCGCATCATCGAGATGCTCATCTGTTGTATCGGGCAAGAAGTGTGCTGGATCGCGCTCGAGCTGCTCGAGGAAGATTCCATCCTTGGTGATCTTTCCCTTTGCCTGGCGGTCTGCAGAACATGAGACAGCAATAGCAATCGGAAGTGATGCGCCATGGCGCGGTAGGCGGACGACGCGGACATCGTGACAGAAATACTTTCCGCCGAACTGCGCGCCGATTCCCAGGGTGCGAGTCAGTTTAAGAACTTCCTCTTCAAGTTCAAGGTCACGGAAGGCGCGGCCAGTCTTCGCCTCCCCCGTCTGAGGCAACGCATCGAGATAGTGCGTGCTCGCAAGTTTTGCCGTCTTCATCGTGTGCTCTGCGCTCGTTCCGCCAATGACAATCGCGAGGTGATACGGCGGGCAAGCCGCAGTGCCAAGTGAGCGGAGCTTCTCATCGAGCCAGTTCATAAATGTTGTGGGATTGAGGAGAGCCTTTGTCTCTTGATAGAGATAGGACTTATTGGCACTTCCGCCGCCTTTAGCGATGAAGAGGAAGTTGTACTCATCGGCGTGATCAAAGTCGGAGTAGATCTCAACCTGGGCGGGCAAGTTATTGCCGGTGTTCTTCTCATCCCAGGTCGTGAGAGCAGCCATCTGTGAGTAGCGAAGGTTGAGATTTGTGTACGCCTCATAGACGCCGCGCGATATAGATTTTTCATCCTTCTCGGATGTAAGGACGCGTTGACCCTTCTTGCCCATAACGAGTGCAGTACCGGTGTCCTGACACATAGGCAGTACGCCACCTGCTGCAATATTCGCATTCTTCAGGAGATCGAGTGCAACGAAGCGATCGTTGGGTGAAGCCTCTGGATCGGTAAGAATCTTTGCTAGTTGCTGTAGGTGCTCATCACGTAAGAAGTGAGAGATATCGTGGATTGCCTCTGCAGTGAGGGCAGTGATTGCCTCAGGTGAGACCTTCAAAAACTCTTCGCCATCGACGTTAAAGGTAGAGACGCCCTCTCTCGAGATGAGGCGGTATTGCGTTGAATCGGGACCAATAGGAAGAAGGTCCTCGTAGATGAAATCAGCCATCGTTGCGTGACTTCTCTAAAGTTGCCTTAGCGCCATCGAGCCACTCCTGACAGATCTTTGCTAACTCTTCACCACGTTGCCAGAGCGCGAGTGACTCTTCAAGTGTTGCTTGGCCACCTTCTAGTTGCGCAACAACTTCTACTAACTCATCGCGCGCTGCTTCGTAGGAGATTTTCTTCTCTGTTGCCATGGGTTGAATCTACTCGCTTACTAGCGCGGCATCGGCTGTGGCGGCGATTACACCTCGCGCTACGCGAATCGCCATGCGGTCTCCTGGCTGAACCTGTGCCCCTTCGCGAACGACTGAGCCATCCTGCAACTGCACAACTGCATAACCTCGATCGAGCGTTGCCTGAGGTGAGAGCGTCCGTACTTGAGTAGCTAAGCTCGTGATCTCTTCCCGGGCGATGGAGAGTGCGCCGGCAAAGGCGCGTGCTGCGCGATCTCGGTCGTGGACAATCTTCTCAGCGCGGGAAGTGACGAGCACCATCGGGTCAGCGAAGATGGGGCGCGATTTCACATGAGCGAGGCTCTGGTTCTCGCGGTCAAGCCAGTGGGAGATAAAGCGGAAACCTCGAGAACGCAAAGCGGAGATCTTCTCCAACTCCTCATCCATATCGGGCACAACCGCCTTGCCGGCATCTGTCGGAGTTGAGGCTCGAAAATCTGCAACGAGGTCGAGAAGTGGCGCATCTTTCTCGTGACCGATAGCGCTCACGATGGGTGTGGAGCAATCCGCAACAAGTCGAACGAGGCCCTCATCGGAGAAGGGCAAGAGATCTTCGAAGGATCCGCCACCTCGAGTAATCACAATGACATCAACATCGGTGTTAGCTGCAAGTTCTTTCAGCGCCTGCGTCACTTCAACAACTGCAGCGGCGCCTTGGACTGCGACCTCGCGGATCTCAAATTGCACAGCAGGCCACCGCCGCTTTGCATTTTCAATGACATCTTTCTCTGCATCAC
>CANGCW010000117.1 GCA_947452525.1 Actinomycetota bacterium | reverse complement strand
TCATCTGGTGGAAGCGGCGGAGGAGGTGGCGGCGGACTTCCATCCATTCGCCTCGTCCCACAACCAATTACCTCTGGTGGAAGTGCTAATGCCAATGATTACACCAGCGATATTTCGGCTTACTACTCGGCTGGATCGAAGTCATACCAAGGTTACATGCTGAACTCCGACACTAAGACTTTGGTGTATCAGGTAACAACAGATGGAACGACCCCTGCACCAGCGGGACAGACTGTAAAGTTATTTGCAAACTCTCCATACTCAGGTTCTAATGCAAACTGGAGTGTCAATAGCACAACCGTTGCACCGCACTCTGCCTTTGACGGGGGCTATGGTGCACTCGTTACAGCGCTAACTGATGCTGATGGAAAAGTGACCTTTACAATCTCCAATACGGATAGCACGGGATTTGAAACTGCCCCAACATCACCAACCCAATCTCGTCCTGGTAGTGGCCGTCTGTATGGAACATTTAAGCCGGTGCTCTTTGTAGGCGGAAATGCAACCTTGGATACTGCCGAAGATACTGACCTCATTAGCTTCGACGTGTATTCATCTGGTGGAAGCGGCGGAGGAGGAGATCCTGGCACAGGGGCCACACATGCTAACCCAGATAAGGCAACACTCACACTGGCCACATGGGGTTCTTCTGGCCTCAAGGGTTCTGGCCCAGTAGATGATTCAGTACGTGGAGTTGAATGGTTCCTTGGACAGTATTACACCGCTCAGAATCACTGGTTCTACTCTTATGCAGATGCGGGTGCAACCCTGCATCTCACTTGGCATGTCACAGACAGTGCTGGCAATCCATTAACCTCAACCGTCGTAAAGTTGAAGCCAAACTTCGGTCCAGGAAATCCAAATGCAACTTGGACCTCGGAGGGTATATCTGATGGTGTAATAACCAAGACGACTGACGGCAGCGGCAATGTCACTTTCGATCTCATCAATACGAATGAGAATCCATCTGGTGATGCGCCAGCTGATATCACTTCTAATGACACTGCGCTCGGTTACGAGAATAGCCATACATATCCATGGTCACGAATGACTTTGGTTGTTTCAACAGACACGATTTCTGCTGACCCAAACACAACAGTCAACCAAGTAACAGATCTCCTTGACGTCATCGTTATCCCAGCGGGAAGTCTTGAGGCGGTTGAAGGGGAGCGTGCAGCAGCTGCTGCAGCCCGTATCGCTGATAAGCAAGCACGAGATGTTAAAGCCGTGAAGGTCTCCTCGGGAGATCGCGCAAATATCGTTGCTGACGTATCTGCAAAGACAATCACTTGCTCAGCTCCTTCGGTTACGGGTACACCAACGATGGCGGCTTACTACTTATACATCAACCACAAGCTGGTCGCTGGACAGCGAGTTGGTTCGTTTTACGTGAGCCCACTTCACCCGGAGGTTGATGCGGCAGTAGGAAGCGCAACTGTCACATCCGCTTCATGGCCTATCGCTCCTTCATGGAACAACGGCCACATTTCAACCGCAAGCTGTGACGTTCAACTTGGAAACGAGTACGGAACAACGTCATCAAAGTCGGCTGCGACCACCATTGCTCGTGTTGGAAAATATGTAGCCTCAAGCAAAAAGGCGACGACTGTTACCGATGTGACTATGCGCTTGGTTTCACCAACGATGACCAAGGATGCCTCAGGAAAGTCCGTTGACTTCGTCGACGAGAGTAGCTCACCTATCCAAGATCATTGGAGTCAGTACTACGGCAATGCAAATGGCGGTCTTGGAGTCTTCTACAAGTACTTCACGGTTGGTTCAACACTGAACATCAAGTACCACGTTACCGACTCGAAATCAGGAGCCGCTCTCGCATACTTCAATGTTTGGCTAGTGGTTAACAAGAACTACGGTGGCGTTGAGAACGCAACCTTCAGTTACCAGAGAAATGGCATCACTTATGCCGTTGCTCCTCACGCAACCGATCTTGGGGAGACTCAGATCCCAGGCATTACCGATATCAACGGTGACGTCTCCTTTACGCTGGTGAATACCAATTCCGCAATAACAGCGGAACCAACTCCAGCAGCGCTGAACAAGGTGCAGCCAACTTCGGTTACCCCTGTGTTCTCAACCATCACATTGATGGCACATCTGAATTCCGGTTCAGAGACAAAGGAGACCAAGGACTTTATCTGGGCTCACATTGTGAAGCCTTAAAAGTCAAATATCTAGAAACGCCCTATCTACTCTTGTAGATAGGGCGTTTTGATTTCTGCTCAAAAATTTGAACTCTTTGTTGAAAACTTGCCTTTGCCAATAGAAAGGCATTATTTCATCCCTATAATTCGATAGGGTTCTGTTATGACTCGTCAGCTAATCTTGATGGGTTCTGGAGAGAATAGCCCCGTAATGGTGACTCCTCATCAGAACGCAATTAAAACCCTTGGAAAAGAGTCGAAGAGAGTTAATCTTGATACCCCATACGGATTTCAAGAGAATGCTGATGAGCTGACAGCGCGCATCCTTGGTTACTTCGAGAAGAATGTTCAATTTCCTGCGCAGGATCTTCATGCGCGAGATCTCTCATCGAGTGCGGCTGAGGAAGTTGCGAAAGCGGACTGGGTCTTCTCTGGCCCAGGAAGTCCGACTTACGCACTTAAAGTCTGGCAGGCAACGGGAATGCGCGAAGCACTTCTCTCCGTTTTGGAACGCGGGGTCGTCGTCATGGCCTCCGCCGCTGGCATGTCACTTGGTTCAAAGGTTATGCCTGTCTATGAGATGTATAAAGTCGGCGATGATCCACATTGGTTGCCTGGATTAAATATCTTGGAACCGGCAACCGGAATCAATGCTGCAATCGTTGCGCATTACAACAATACTCAAGGCGGCACTCACGATACTCGCTTCTGTTTTATCGGCGAAGGTCGATTCCGCAAGTTGGAAGAACAACTAGATGGAACAGCGGTCCTAGGTATCGACGAGCACACAGGAATCTCTTTTGATTTAGATGAGCAAGTTGCACATATCTTTGGAAAAGGAAAGGTCACTCTACGTCGCAATGGTGACGAGAAGGTCTTTGAAACTAAGACGACTGTTCCGATAGATCAATTCCGCAACTAAGAAGCGACGTGGAGCAGAAGCTCCTCAACCTTCTCTCGTAAGTCTTCAGCTTTAAATGGCTTCTTAATATATGCATTTGCACCTAGCGAGACCGCCAGATTTACATCTGTAACCTGAGTCTTCGCAGTGAGCATGACAACCGGTGTTGTGATGTTATCAGCGCACGCGCCGCACCGGATTTGCTTCAGAACCTCAAGACCATCAATCCCCGGCATCATCACATCAAGAAGTACGAGATCAACGTGCGAGCCCTTAAGTATCTCGATCGCCTGCTCACCATCAGGGGCTTCAATGAGGGTATAGCCCTCAAGCTCTAGAAGGAAGACGACGAGATGGCGAATATCAGCGTTGTCATCGACAACGAGAATTTTCTCAACCTCATGCATAGTTCACGATTCCCACTCTTAGTTGTAGAACCTCTACGGCGAAGAACGAACCTCTCCGCCTATTTTTGCGAGCCTATGGGGTAAGTAAGGGTTTAAGGTGAGGTGTGCCCCTTACTCCGCAAAGTAGAGGGAAAGTGTGTATTTCAAGAGAGGTTGGCGATGACTTCACGCCAAGAAAGGGGGTCGGGTAAACTCCCCACCATTGAAGTCGCATCGATGTAAGCGGCGGCCCTAGAGAGATTCGGATGAGAATTTGCCTCACTACAAAGTTGCAATTGTTGGAGCTGGCCCGGCCGG
>CANGCW010000116.1 GCA_947452525.1 Actinomycetota bacterium | reverse complement strand
TAGGAGTACTACATCGCAGATTGTCGTCTCTGCATCATCATCAACGCGGATTGCTGTTACTGCCCAGCTCCACCCAACGTAACCTGGAAGGGAGCTCTCAAAGAGATAAGTAGCGACTCGCTCCTCTGAATCGAAATCGATCGAGAGAAGTTCACCGACTACTGAAGGATTTTGGGCGTCCTCCAACGCAGCTGCACGAGCACGTGCAGCTGCGTTGAAAGGATCGCGAATATCCAATTAGAAGTCCATATCTCCTGCACCAGGACCTGCTGCGGTCGCTGACTTAGGCTCAGGCTTATCGGCAATCACTGCCTCAGTTGTGAGGAAGAGAGCTGCGATAGAAGCCGCGTTCTGAAGTGCAGAGCGCGTTACTTTAGCAGGGTCAATAATGCCAGACTTAATCATGTCGACATACTCACCTGTCGCAGCATTGAGGCCTTCGCCAACTGGACGCTTACGAACTTCTTCCACGACTACGCCGCCTTCAAGGCCTGCGTTCATCGCAATCTGCTTCAACGGAGCCGAGATCGCTGCTTCAACGATCTTCGCGCCTGTTGCTTCATCGCCCGTGAGCTTGAGACCAGCAAGGACATGGCCAGCCTGAATAAGAGCAACGCCACCACCGGCGACGATTCCCTCTTCTACTGCTGCCTTTGCGTTACGCACTGCATCTTCAATGCGGTGCTTGCGCTCCTTGAGCTCTACCTCTGTTGCTGCGCCGGCCTTGATAACAGCGACGCCGCCAGCAAGCTTTGCTAGACGCTCCTGAAGCTTCTCGCGATCGTAATCTGAATCGCTCTTCTCAATCTCTTGGCGGATCTGGTTGACGCGGCCCTTGATCTGCTCGGCATCGCCAGTTCCTTCAATGATTGTTGTCTCTTCCTTCGATACAACAACCTTACGTGCGCGACCTAGAAGATCGATTGTTGCTGCATCGAGCTTGAGACCAACCTCTTCGGCGATAACGGTCGCTCCGGTAAGGATTGCAATATCTTGAAGCATTGCCTTACGGCGATCACCGAAACCTGGTGCCTTAACCGCAACAGACTTAAATGTTCCGCGAATCTTGTTAACGACGAGCGTTGAGAGAGCCTCTCCTTCAACATCCTCAGCGAGGATCAAGAGTGGCTTACCTGACTGCATAACCTTCTCGAGGATAGGAAGAAGCTCCTTGATTCCACCGATCTTTGAGTTTGCAATCAAGATGTATGGATCATCAAGAACTGTCTCCATACGCTCTGTATCTGTTACGAAGTAGGCAGAGATGTAGCCCTTATCAAAACGCATACCCTCTGTGAGTTCGAGTTCGAGTCCAAAGGTATTTGACTCTTCAACGGTGATAACGCCTTCTTTGCCGACCTTATCCATCGCCTCAGCGATCATCTCGCCGATTGTTGAATCAGCTGCAGAGATTGATGCTGTTGCGGCAATCTGCTCTTTTGTCTCAACTGGCTTAGCCATCTTGGAGAGCTCAGCAGAGATTGCCTCGACAGCCTTCTCAATTCCGCGCTTCAGTGACATTGGGTTTGAACCTGCTGCAACGTTGCGAAGTCCTTCGCGAACGAGCGCCTGTGCGAGAACTGTTGCGGTTGTTGTTCCATCGCCTGCTACATCGTCAGTCTTCTTCGCGACCTCTTTAACGAGCTCTGCGCCGATCTTCTCCCATGGGTCATCGAGTTCAATCTCTTTTGCAATGGAGACACCATCATTGGTGATCGTTGGGGCTCCCCACTTCTTCTCGAGGACGACGTTACGTCCACGAGGTCCGAGGGTCACCTTGACTGCGTCGGCGAGCGCATTCATTCCGCGCTCAAGCCCGCGACGGGCCTCTTCATTAAAGGCGATCATCTTTGCCATATCTATCCCCTATCTAGATTCATGCATATTTCATAAAGGTAAAGCTGGGCTCTTTTTAGCACTCTAGCCCGGTGAGTGATAACCCAAATTTACCGACTTTCTATTCCCAGGCGAAATCAGTTCCCTGGGGAGATCAGGAAGGACTGCCCGGAGACCTCCCGATGCCCCCGCTCCCGCCTGTTAGCCCGGCCTAGACCCCCTATTTAGGGGCGAGGTTCGCTACAGTGTCCCTCAATCGGGGCAAAGGCGCCTCGAGTTTCCACTCCAAAGGATCGTCGGGCACGTACCTGCCCGGAGAAGGAGATACCGTAAATGGCATCTGTCGTATTCGAAAACGCTTCACGCATCTACCCAGGCACAACTAAGCCGGCTGTAGATAAGCTCAATCTCACCGTTAATGATGGTGAATTCCTCGTCCTCGTCGGCCCATCAGGCTGCGGTAAGTCAACATCACTCCGCATGCTCGCAGGTCTTGAAGAGGTAGATACAGGTTCAATCCGTATCGGAGATCGCGACGTGACAAACGTTGCTCCCAAGGATCGCGATATCGCGATGGTCTTCCAGTCATACGCTCTCTATCCACATATGTCAGTTGCAGAGAACATGGGCTTCGCGCTCAAGATCGCTGGCGTAGATAAAGAGGAGCGCGATCGTCGCGTTCTTGAAGCTGCAAAGTTGCTCGACCTCGAGCCATACCTTGATCGTAAGCCAAAGGCTCTCTCTGGTGGACAACGCCAGCGTGTAGCTATGGGCCGCGCAATTGTTCGCGAACCTCAGGTCTTCTTGATGGATGAGCCGCTCTCTAACCTTGATGCAAAGCTCCGTGTAGCAACACGTACCCAGATCGCTGCGCTACAGCGTCGTCTCGGTATCACAACTGTTTACGTAACACACGACCAGGTCGAAGCTATGACCATGGGTGATCGCGTTGCAGTGCTTAAGGATGGTCTCCTTATGCAGGTTGATACACCACGTAATCTTTACGAGAACCCAGCAAACGCATTCGTTGCAGGCTTCATCGGCTCACCAGCTATGAACCTTCTCAACGCACCTGTCTCAGGTGGCAAGGCAATGCTCGGCGACTTGGCTATCGATGTTCCAGCAAGCGCTGGATCAACAGTCACAGTTGGTGTTCGCCCAGAGGCATTTATCCCAGCAACAACTGGCTTCCACGTAACAGTTGAAGTTGTTGAAGAGCTCGGTGCAGATGCATTCGTCTATGGCAAGCCAAATGATGCAACTGTGAAGTTCGCTAACTCAATCGATGAGGGCGCACAGGTTATCGTTCGCTGGGATCCAAAGAACCCACCAAAGCCAGGCGATGTCGTGACTGTCGGTGTAAACCAGGCAGCTGTTCACCTCTTCGATGCAGCAACAGGAGAGCGTCTAGCTAAGTAATCTTTAATAAAAAAACCCCGCTACTGATGTAGCGGGGTTTTTTTATCTTAAGAAGTTATGCGAGCGCCTTCTGAAGGTTCACATCAATTGCATCCAAGAATGCCTGTGTGTTGAGGTATGGAGCATCAGGTGCGATCAGAAGAGCAAGATCCTTCGTCATCTTTCCTGACTCAACTGTCTCAATGCAGACGCGCTCGAGCGTTGCAGAGAACTCTGCAAGTGCTGAGTTGTCATCCAACTTTGCACGATGAGCAAGGCCCTGTGTCCAAGCGAAGATCGATGCGATGGGGTTTGTTGAAGTCTCTTTACCTGCTTGGTGATCGCGGTAGTGACGTGTCACTGTTCCGTGAGCAGCCTCAGACTCGACAACCCTTCCATCTGGAGTCATGAGCACTGATGTCATGAGACCAAGTGAGCCGTAACCCTGTGCAACGGTGTCCGACTGAACATCTCCGTCGTAGTTCTTACACGCCCAGACATAACCACCAGGCATACGAAGTGACATAGCGACCATGTCATCGATGAGACGGTGCTCGTACCAGAT
>CANGCW010000115.1 GCA_947452525.1 Actinomycetota bacterium | reverse complement strand
CTACAGAATTTCCGATCATGAACAGCCGGAGGTGTTTCCACAACCTTCGCAGACGAAGCATGAACCAGCCATACGCATCTTCACGCCACATGTCATGCAGAGTGGAGCATCTGACTTAACGCCGCTCATCTTCTCGAAGAGCTCCATTGATGAACCAACACCTGTTGATGAATCTGTTGCAGGTGCTGCCTCAATCTTCACCTCTGTACGAGTAACAACTGGCGCAGGCGCTGCCTTAGCAACAGGTGCTACTGCTGCCTTTGCAGGATCCTCGGTGTACTCACCTGTCTCGAGTGCGCGCTGGCGCTCTGATGCGGTGTAGAGACCAAGGGCTGAACGTGTCTCATACGGGAGGTAATCAAGTGCCAAGCGACGGAAGATGTAATCCATCATTGACTGTGCCATGCGAACATCAGCATCATCAGTCATACCTGCTGGCTCGAAGCGGAGGTTGGTGAACTTCTCAACGAAGGTCTCTAGTGGAACTCCGTACTGGAGGCCGATAGATACTGCGATAGAGAATGCATCCATAACTCCAGCGAGGGTTGAACCCTGCTTGCCGAGCTTGAGGAATACCTCACCAAGTGCGCCATCAGCATATGCACCAGCGGTCATGTAACCCTCAGCGCCACCGACAGAGAATGATGTTGTCATTGATGGACGAGCCTTTGGAAGGCGACGACGTGTTGGTGTTGCAATAACTTCTGCAACGGTCGCATCCTTCTTCTCAGCCTTGCCATCAGAGAGTGGCTGACCGACCTTACAGTTATCGCGATAAACAGCGAGAGCCTTGAGACCGAGCTTCCAACCCTGGTAGTAGACCTCTTCGATCTCTTCAACAGTTGCATCCACTGGGAGGTTAACTGTCTTGGAGATTGCACCGGAGAGGAATGGCTGACAGGCAGCCATCATGTGGACGTGGCCCATTGCGCTGATTGAGCGGATACCCATTGCGCAATCGAAGACGCTGTAATGCTCTGGCTTGAGGCCTGGCGCATCGATGACATTTCCGTTAGCTGCGATGTACTCAACAATCGCCTCAACTGTCTCCTCGGTGTAACCGAGCTTGCGGAGAGCAACTGGAATTGTCTGGTTAACAATCTGCATAGATCCGCCACCGACGAGCTTCTTGAACTTTACGAGAGCGAGATCTGGCTCGATACCTGTTGTATCGCAATCCATCATCAAGCCAATTGTTCCGGTTGGAGCGAGTACTGAAGCCTGCGCATTGCGCCAGCCGTTCTTCGCGCCGATCTCAATGCCCTTCTCCCACTCCTTATTCGCAGCAGCCCATACATCGGAATCAATGGTGGTCTGTGACTTTGCGGATACAGATGCATTTGCATGCTTCTTCATGACGCGAGTGTGAGCCTCAGCGTTACGGGCATAACCCTCGTAAGCGCCAACGATTCCTGCAAGCTCTGCTGAGCGACGGTATGAGGTACCTGTCATGAGCGATGTGATCGCACCAGCGAGCGCACGACCCTCCTCTGAATCGTATGCAAGGCCTGATGCCATCAAAAGTGCACCGAGGTTTGCAAAGCCGATACCGAGCTGACGGTAGTTACGTGTTGTCTCACCGATTGGCTCTGTTGGGAAATCTGCGAAGCAGATAGAGATATCCATCGCAGTGATGATCATCTCTGTCGCCTTTACGAAGCGCTTCACAT
Organism: Actinomycetota bacterium; assembly: GCA_947452525.1. Taxonomy (GTDB): domain Bacteria; phylum Actinomycetota; class Actinomycetes; order Nanopelagicales; family Nanopelagicaceae; genus PALSA-747. The sequence continues at coordinate 2,158 of CANGCW010000115.1, read as the reverse complement.
CGAATGAACCGTTGCTCTCTAGGAACTTCAAGAGGTTGAGGGATGCCAAGTTGCATGATGAGTTATCAAGTGACATGTACTCAGAGCAAGGGTTTGATGCGTTGATGCGACCTGTCTCTGGGTTTGTGTGCCACTCATTGATGGTGTCATCGTATTGAATTCCTGGATCAGCACATGCCCAGGCAGCCTCAGCCATGATGCGGAAGAGCTTACGAGAATCAACTGTCTCGATAACTTCACCGGTTGCACGAGCTACGAGACCGAACTGCTCGCCTGCTTCGTATGCCTTCATGAACTTATCGGAGACGCGGACTGAGTTATTTGCATTCTGGTACTGAACGCTAATGATGTCCTTGCCACCGAGATCCATATCGAATCCAGCATCACGGAGTGCGCGGATCTTGTCCTCTTCGCGGACCTTTGTCTCAATGAACTCTTCGATATCTGGATGATCTACATCGAGGACAACCATCTTCGCTGCGCGACGGGTTGCGCCACCTGACTTGATTGTTCCTGCTGATGCATCTGCACCACGCATGAAGGAGACAGGGCCTGATGCTGTTCCGCCGGACTTGAGGAGCTCCTTGGATGAACGGATACGGGAGAGGTTGAGACCTGCGCCCGAGCCGCCCTTGAAGATCATTCCCTCTTCGCGATACCAGTTAAGGATTGAATCCATAGTGTCATCGACAGCGAGGATGAAGCAGGCAGAGACCTGCTGTGGCGCATTTGTTCCGACGTTAAACCAGACTGGTGAGTTGAAGGAGAAGACCTGGTGAAGGAGCATCCAAGTCAATTCATGTTCAAAGACTTCAGCATCTGCTGGTGAAGCGAAGTAACCGAACTCCTTGCCAGCCTTCACATAGGTGAGGACGACGCGATCGATTACCTGCTTGAGAGACCATTCACGGTTCTCGTAGCCAACAGCGCCACGGAAGTACTTCGTTGTAACGATGGTGGAAGCATTCACTGACCAGAAATCTGGGTACTCAACGCCCTTCTGCTCGAAGATGACTTCGCCGGACTTCCAGTTGGTCTGAACAACATCGCGGCGTTCCCATGTCACTTCATCATAAGGATGAACTCCAGGAGTTGTGTAGATACGTTCAAGAGTAAGGCCCTTTCCTAGGGACTTCTTGCTCTTCTCCGTGGCTGACTGATTAACGATTGACATCGGAACTGCTCCTTCTTTGCTCTAGGTACTGCGCTAAATTTCTAAACTTTTCTTGCTTCGTCTTTACTGCGTCTTTACTGAATGAGGGCGGAACTACTTACTCGTGAGGCTTGCATCCACTACCGGGGAGAGAGTGTTCTTATTGCTTCTATTTTCGATGGTCTTGCTATCTACTGATTTATCTTCGATTGAACTATCTGCCGGGGATGCAGCAAGCGAATGTGAGGCGCGGAGAAGTGCGATCTCACCTTCAAAATCTTCAAGGGAGGTGAAGTTCCGGTAGACCGAGGCGTAGCGAAGGTATGCGACCTCATCAAGTTCGCGGAGCGGCGAGAGAATCGCCATTCCTACTTCATGGGCCTCTACCTCTGCCTGACCATCGGAGCGGAGACTCTCCTCAACACGTTGGGCTAAGAGGGCGAGATCATCATCGTTGACTGGGCGACCCTGGCATGCCTTGCGGACGCCAGCGATTACCTTCTCGCGGCTAAAGGGTTCGGTAGCTCCAGAGCGTTTTACGATCAAGAGAACTGAGGTCTCCGATGTCGTGAAGCGGCGCTGGCATGAGGTGCATTCGCGGCGGCGGCGAATGAGAGTGCCTTCATCTGCTGGACGTGAATCTACGACTCGTGAATCATCGTGTCTGCAGAACGGACAGATCATCGCTACCTCCTTCCCGAATTTCCTCGTTACTGGCCGGTGAGGTGAACTCACTCCAACCACTCCTCCATTAATTTCATCCGAACCACACTGGCTCGAATCCATGTTATGAAGGTTTTTCTACTACCTCTGGGGAAGGTGAACATTAGCGGAAAACCACTACTTATTGAACGAATGTCGGCTTTGACCCCTACATCTTGTGCCAACCGTATACCCACGGTTGAGAGTTTCGATAGAAATCGCGGCGTGTTGAAGATTAATTTTTTATCCATTTATGCATCAGCCCCTTGCAAGGGTTATTTCGGCTGGCGATCTGTAACGATT
>CANGCW010000114.1 GCA_947452525.1 Actinomycetota bacterium | reverse complement strand
GGGGCTAGCGCCGCAACCGCCGATATCACTCACGGCAACCGCAAAGTTCCTAACGTTGCTCTCACCTTCCACGGTGCGAGCAGCCATGTGATGGGTACGGATCTACTCACGATCTTTAGAGAGAGTGGAACTCCTGTTTCGGTCTTCGCTGTTGGTACCTGGCTTCAACAGAACCCATCCTTCGCAAAGCAGATCATCGCCGATGGCCATGATCTGGGTAACCACACAATGAATCACTATCAGATGAAGACGTTGAGTGCGAAGAGAGTTAACGCTGAGATTGCGCAGTGCGATGCAGAGTTGTTGAAGGTCGCTGGTTCTAAAGGAAAATGGTTTAGACCTTCAGGAACCCAATATTCCAATGCAACGATTCGCAAGAGCGCCTTAGCGCACGGCTACAAGCAATGTATCTCCTACGACGTCGACTCCCATGATTATCAAGATGTCAGCACCAACGTTCTCATTAAGAATGTGATGACGAGTGTGAAGAATGGAAGTATCGTCAGCCTCCACTTCGGCCATGCAAATACGATAAAAGCGCTACCCACTCTCTTGAGAGAGTTGAATTCTCAAGGACTCACGCCAGTAACTCTCACAACTCTCTTAGGGGCAAAGCATGCTTAAAAAAGTATTGGTCTCTCTCCTTCTACTCCCTTTGCTCGCAGCAGGCGCTTATGCATCCGCTCCGCTTGCGGGAATGCCGACAGTTACTGATCCGAAAGATATCTACGCTGCAGATCGAGCCAATGCGCTGAGCCCAGTTGTTGCGAAATTTCCGGAACGTGTTTATGTTCCTAACCACACATCAAATACTGTCTCTGTCATCGATCCGAAGACTTTCAAAGTCATTGCCACAATCAAGGTAAAGAAGGGTCCACAGCACGTCGTTCCTTCGTGGGATCTCAAGACGCTCTGGGTCAATGACAATGAGGGCAACTACCTCACACCTATCAATCCGGCAACAGGTAAAGCCGGAAAGCCGGTCTACGTACATGATCCATACAACTTGTACTTCACTCCTAACGGTAAGTATGCGATTGTCATGGCAGAGGCAGATAAGCAATTAGTCTTTAGAGATCCACACACCATGGCAATCAAGAAGATAGTGAATGTGCCGTGTAAAGGCGTTAATCACGCTGATTGGACTGCAGATGGCAATTACTTCGCTGTCTCATGTGAGTTCTCTGGAATGATCCTCTGGGTAGATACCGCGAAGATGAAGCTTGTTGCCAAGGCGAAGTTGCCTCACACATACTCCGATTCACCTATGCCGCAAGATGTGAAGATTTCTCCGGATGGTTCAACCTTCTATATCGCTGACATGATGTCTGATGGTGTGTGGGTGATGAAGGCGAACCACTTTGGTAAGTTCACATTTATCAAGACCGGTAAGGCTGCACATGGACTCTATGTCACACGCGATTCAAAGACGCTTCTTATCACCAATCGCGGTGAGGGCTCAGTCTCTGTTCTCCGCTTCTCCGATAACAAGTTAATTGCAAAGTGGAAGATCCCTGGAAATGGCAGCCCTGATATGGGTGGTATCTCCACTGACGGCACGCAGTTCTGGGTCTCTGGCCGCTACAACGATGTCGTCTATGTCTTCGACATTGTTCATGGAAAGTTCTTACGCTCTATTAAAGTGGGAAAGGAGCCTCACGGCTTAGCCATCTACCCACAACCGGGTCGATATTCACTAGGACATACAGGAGTCTTTAGATGAGTAACCTGCGGAGCAGAATCCCGCTGATATTAGGACGCCTCGCATACTTTGCAGGTCTCTTCAATATCCTCTCTGCCTTCTTCCATCGCTTTCAACCTCGCGCAGCGCGCCTCGAGAGTTATCTACCTGTCGCGATTCACTCGGCCGCATTTGCAACGGTGCTCTTTACCGGACTTGCAATGGCACTTCTCGGTCGCGGTCTGATTCGTCGTAAGCGACGCGCATGGGCGCTCAGCATCCTTATCTATGTTCTCAACATTGCAACAGAGTTCTTCCGCACCGGTATTCATCCACTTCAGATCACTATCTCCTTAGCGATTCTTGGAGCTCTTATCGCATTTCGCGGTGAGTTCTATGCCGAGTCTGATCCCAAGACTAAGTGGCTCCCGCTCTTCGGTTTCCTCGCTACCTTCGGAACCTTCTTCCTCGTTGCGACCTTCCTCCTCCTTATCCGCCACCGCGAATCCTTCGTTGGCCAACCATCCTTCGGAAATATCGCACTCACCGTGCTCGAGGGTTTCGTCGGAATCACCGGTCCTATCCAATTCCTCAATGAACGTACATCGGATGCGGTTGGCGTAGTTCTTGCCGCCCTTGGCTTCTTTATCGTTCTCGTTCCACTTGCTCTCTTCTTCCGTCGTGTGCAGCCAATTGCGAAGTTAAATGACGCAGATCTTCAACAAATCCGCACACTTTTGAAACACGACCAGGATCAAGATTCGCTCGGTTACTTTGCGACTCGTCGCGATAAGAGCGTTGTCTGGTCCGCAAACGGCAAGGCTGGTATCGCCTACCGCGTTCAAGCTGGTGTGATGCTGGCGAGCGGTGATCCATTTGGCGAGTACAGCCTCTGGCCTGAAGCGATTGATGCCTTCTTGGAGATTGCACGTAAACATGCCTGGACGCCGGCTGTCATGGGTGCGAGTGATCACGGTGGCGAGGTCTGGGTAGAACGTGCCGGCATGCTCGCCATTGATATTGGTGATGAAGCAATCATTCGCGTCAAAGATTTCACTCTCGAAGGTCGTCCGATGGCGAATGTGCGACAGATGGTCAATCGCATTAAGCGAAAGGGCTACACCGCATACACATCGCGTTGGGATGAACTTCCTGAGGTAACCCGTAAAGAGTTACGTAAGCTGGCAAAGACGTGGCGGTACGGGGTTCCAGAGCGCGGCTTCTCTATGTCCATGGATCGCTTCGGTGAAGATTTCGATAACGACACCTATATAACTATTGCAGAGAAGGATGGTGAGATTAAAGGCCTCCTCTACTTCGTCCCATGGACCAACGAGAATATCTCACTCGATCGCATGCAACGTGACCGCGAGACAGATCCCGGCGTTAACGAGCTGATGATTGTTACATCTGCAGAGTGGGCGACCGAGAATAATTTTAAGAATATCTCTCTTAACTTTGCAGCATTCCGTTCACTCTTTGAGCGTGCGGATAAAATTAGCGCGGGCCCAGTCACTCGCGGAATGCGTAACCTCATCCGCTTCCTCTCTAACTTCTTTCAGGTCGAGTCGCTCTACCGGTTTAATGCAAAGTTCAACCCGGATTGGCAGACCCGCTACGTCCTCTACCCAAAATCTTCTGACCTGCCACGCGTAGCCTGGGCTGCGCTCCGTGCGGAGAAGTTCATCGGCGGCTTCAGTAAGCGCTCTAAATAAGGGTCGCTCATTCGGGTATAGTTTCGCTACGTGAATTTCATCAATACGCCCACATTTGATCTGACCTACGAGGATGTCTTCCTCGTCCCCAGCGCATCCACTATCTCTAGTCGAATGGATGTCGATCTCTCTGCCGTTGATGGGACAGGTACAACTATTCCGCTCGTCGTGGCGAATATGACCGCTATCTCGGGTCGCCGTATGGCTGAGACGATTGCTCGCCGTGGCGGTATCGCTGTAATTCCACAAGATATTCCCTTTGAAATTGTTAGCAGCGTCATCTCATGGGTGAAGAGTCGCCATACGATTTTCGATACACCTGTAACGCTCTCCCCCACCGAAACAGTCTCTGACGCTCTCGACCTCATCAATAAGCGTTCACATGGCGCACTTATTGTTGTCGAGAATAAGAAGCCAGTTGGCATCGTTACTGAGGCTGATTGCGATCGCGTTG
>CANGCW010000113.1 GCA_947452525.1 Actinomycetota bacterium | reverse complement strand
GATGACCGAGATTCACCACCGTGGACTTGATGCTGTCCTGAATGAATCTTTTGCAACACTCACTGATGGTTGCGACGGAGTATTCCTCTCCGTCGACATCGATGTCGTCGATCCAGGAATGGCTCCAGGAACAGGAACTCCGGAGCCAGGTGGAATGACAAGCCGTGAACTTCTCGAATCAGTTCGTCGCATCTGCTCTGAACTTCCTATCGTTGGAATCGATATGGTGGAAGTTGCACCTGCATATGACAGCTCAGATATCACCGCGCTCCTAGCTAATCGCGTCATCCTTGAGGCGCTCTCTGCCATCGCTCTTCGCAAGAGCGGCGGTACATATCAACCAACTCGAAATCTTCTCGACCGCTAGGTCAGAACAATGCAACGCATCGTCATTCTCGGATCCACGGGCTCTATTGGAGTTCAGGCACTTGAGGTAATCGCAGCTAATCCAGGGCGATTTGAAGTTGTCGCCATCAGCGCTGGCTCTGGAAATCTGACGCTCCTTCACGATCAAGCAGAGAAGTTTCAGGTTAAAGCGGTTGGAACTACTGCAGATAGTTTTGATTGCAGTGCCAAGGTATTTACCGGCGTGCATGCCTCGACAGAGATCGCTGCGATGGAGTGCGATGTAGTTCTCAATGGAATAACGGGTTCTATTGGACTCGGGCCAACCCTTGCTGCACTGGATGCTGGAAATCTCGTAGCTCTCGCAAATAAAGAGTCACTCGTTGCCGGTGGTGATCTTGTAATGAATAAGGGACGTGGGCGAATCATCCCTGTTGATTCAGAACACTCCGCGATTTACCAGGCGATGCTCGCCGGGAAGAAAGATGAGGTCTCTCAACTTATTCTTACCGCAAGTGGTGGTGCATTCCGTGACCGGGAAGATCTCGAAGGTGTAACTGTTGCAGAGGCGCTCAATCATCCAACGTGGAGTATGGGGCCAGTTGTCACAATCAACTCGGCAACCCTGGTAAATAAGGGTCTTGAGATTATCGAGGCACATTATCTCTTTGATATTCCTTACTCGCAGATTGATGCTGTCATCCATCCGCAATCTGTTATTCATTCAATGGTGGAGTATGTGGATGGTTCAACAATCGCCCAACTCAGTCCTCCCAATATGAAGGGTCCGATTGCATACGCACTCTCTCACCCTCATAGAACGATTGGTGCAACTAAGCCGGTTGATTGGAGCCAATCTCACTCGTGGGATTTCCGTCCAATCGATCAGAGCCGTTTCCCATCGATCTCACTCGCGAGAACTGCGGGGGAGTCTGGTGCGCTAGCGACTGCAACATTTAATGCGGCAAATGAGGTCGCAGTGGATGCATTTGTTAATGTCGAGATTGCTTTTACTCAAATCGTTCCTGTCATTGAGCGCACACTTGCCGCCAGCGGCGCCCACGGTGAGCCACGAGATTTGGCAGATGTCCTAGCGATAGAGCAGACTGCACGCACTTTGGCGGCAGAGAGCGTCGCCGCCCTTAAGCGCGAGAGGTCATGATGTTGCAGATTCTTGGAGTCCTAGCCTTTGTTGTAGCGCTACTTCTCTCCATCATGTTCCACGAGTTCGGCCATTACATCACCGCAAAGCGCTTCGGCATGAAGGTCACCGAGTTCTTCCTCGGCTTCGGTCGCAAGCTCTGGTCATTTCAGCGCGGTGAGACAGAGTTTGGCATCAAGGCGATTCCTGCTGGTGGATATTGCAGAGTCGTCGGAATGTCCTCCCGAGAAGAGCTTCCTCCTGAGGATGAGCATCGCGCCTTTTACAAAGCGAGCGTCCCGCAGCGTCTCATCACCATGGGCGCTGGCTCTTTCTTCCACTTCCTCTTTGGCTTCATCCTCCTCTTCATCCTTGCCTTCGGTATCGGCACAGTAAGTTCAACGCCAGTTATCGATAAGGTCGTTCCATGTTTTGCTGCAATTAACTCATCCTGCGATTCAGCAACGAACCCAACACCTGCAAAGTTGATGGGCCTTCAACATGGCGACCGCTTTATCGCGATTAACGGAAGACCAGTAACTAATTGGGATAAAGATATTCTCGTTGTGCAGCACTCCCCGTTGAAGCCAGTTGAGATCACCATCCTTCGCGATGGCGAAGAGCTCAGTTTTACCGTCACACCGGCTCCGCAGAAGGTCAATGGCAAGGTCGTCGGTAAGCTCGGAATTCAGGTTGCGATCGAATCCGCACTGAAGCGCAATGGAATTGGCGCCTCCACCACATTTGCTAAGACAAATTTCCGTGAAATCTTTGGCTCCAGTGTGCACTCACTCGTCACCCTGCCAAGCAAGATTCCAGCACTGATTAAGCAGACACTTGGGGGAGCGCCTCGCGATCCTGAAGGCTTGGTTGGTGTCGTCGGAGTCGCTCAGGCAACTGCACAGACAGCAAGTGATGGTCGCCTCGCCTGGAATGAACGCATAGGCACATTCCTTCTCATCGTCGCGAGCCTCAATATCTTCGTCGGCATCTTCAATCTCCTCCCACTCCTTCCGCTCGATGGCGGACATATGGCGGTTGCAATCGCCGATGGCCTCCGTAGAAGTTGGGCGAGAGCGCGCAGACGCCCAGAGCCACGTCCTATTGCCCTCGAGAGCTTGATGCCCCTCACGGTGGTCGTCTTTGTGCTCTTTGTCGCATTGACTCTCCTGCTCCTCGCGGCGGATATCTTCAATCCCGTTCACTTCAACCTCTGATCCACTCTCTCCAACGGACTAGGGCATAATTGCGCCCATGGTTGATCTCGGGATTCCTTCAGCACCACTTCAGACCCTCGCTCCACGCCGAAAGAGCAAGCAGCTCAAGGTGGGAAGCGTTCTTGTGGGTGGCGACGCCCCCGTAAGCGTGCAATCAATGTGCACAACTCTCACGGCTGATGTGAACTCAACATTGCAACAGATTGCAGAGCTCACCGCTTCCGGTTGTCAGATTGTTCGCGTTGCTGTCCCAAGTCAGGATGATGCTGATGCGCTCGCTCAGATCGCGAAGAAGTCGCAGATTCCCGTTATCGCTGATATTCACTTCCAGCCGAAGTACATCTTCGCTGCAATTGATGCAGGTTGCGCAGCGGTCCGTGTTAACCCTGGAAATATCAAGCAGTTCGATGACAAGGTAAAGGAAGTTGCAAAGGCGGCAGGAGATGCAGGTATTCCTATCCGCATCGGCGTAAACGCAGGTTCACTTGATCCACGACTTCTCGCAAAGTATGGCAAGGCAACTCCTGAGGCGCTCGCTGAGTCAGCGCTCTGGGAGGCATCACTCTTTGAAGAGCACGGCTTCTCAGATATCAAAATTTCAGTCAAGCATCACGACCCAGTCACCATGGTGAAGGCTTACCGTCTTCTCGCTGCAAAGTGCGATTACCCATTGCACCTCGGCGTTACAGAGGCAGGACCGATCTTCCAAGGAACAATTAAATCTGCAACAGCATTTGGAATTCTTCTCGCTGAAGGGATTGGCGACACTATTCGCGTATCGCTCTCTGCTCCACCTGTTGAAGAGGTAAAGGTCGGTATCTCCATCCTTGAATCACTCAACTTGCGTCAACGTAAGCTTGAAATTGTCTCCTGCCCATCATGTGGCCGCGCACAGGTAGATGTCTATACACTGGCAGAGAAGGTGCAGGCAGGACTCCAAGGAATGACTGTCCCACTTCGCGTTGCAGTTATGGGTTGCGTTGTGAATGGACCAGGAGAGGCGCGCGAAGCAGATCTCGGCGTCGCATCTGGAAATGGAAAGGGTCAGATCTTCGTTAAGGGCGAGGTCATCAAGACCGTTCCGGAGTCTGCAATCGTTGAGACTCTCATTGAAGAGGCGATGCGCCTGGCTGAAGAGATGGAGCGCGCAGGCGTTCCATCAGGTGAGCCAACAGTTAACGT
>CANGCW010000112.1 GCA_947452525.1 Actinomycetota bacterium | reverse complement strand
CAATGACTTCAGACTGACGGATGCGAGCCTCGATGCTGTATGAAAATCCCGTTCCAATCAGAGCGCGGTTCAATTCGACTGGATCGTTGCATTGAATTGCGACGCCATTGACCTCCGCGCCGCGCCCTCGCTGTGCGCTCCACGTTGAACCAATCGATGGCGCATGCACGACTCCTACAACCACGTCCTCAGAATCCTTTGCGGCGATCGAGACATTCCAACCTGGAAGTCCATAGAAATAATTAACAGTTCCATCTAGTGGATCAATCACCCAAGTGATGCCGCTTTCAGATTCTCGTGCAGCGCCTTCTTCGCCGATGATGCCATCGCCTGGTCGTGCAGCGAGCAGTTCGCGAACGATGTACTCCTCACTTGCATGGTCCATCTGCGTGGCGAAATCAACTGCGCTGCTCTTAACATTGATATCGAAGACCTTTGGCCGTGAGTTCAATAGATCTCCAGCACTCTTCGCAACGCGAAGTGCGAGCGTTAATAATTCATCGAGAAGTTCATTCTGCTGGGAGCCTGTGACGCCATTACTCATGGCTAGAATCTAGGAGTGTTCACCCCGTATCGCAACTTATTTAAGCATCCAGTCGGTATGGGGTTCTCTATAGCGGGCTTTATCGCACGCCTTCCCATCTCAATGACGCTTCTTGCAGTCACCTTCGTCATTATTAATAAGACCGGTAGTTATACCACCGCGGGTTTTGTTTCGATGGGTGCTTCGCTCTGCACAACATTCTTCTCGCCAATGTGGTCACGCGTTGCCGATGAACATGGACAGCGGAAGATTCTCCGCCTCAACACTCCGCTACACATTGGCCTCGGTCTTGCATTTCTCTTCGCTATCGATCATCGCCTCGCGCGATTTATCTGGGTTCCACTGATCCTTGCCTCTGAGGCATTTCTTATCAACGTTGGTGGCCTCGTCCGCCGTCGCTGGATTCACGCTCTCGCCGGAGATAAGAAGTTGCTCAACGTTGCATTCTCTTATGAGGCGCTCGTTGATGAGATTATCTTCATCTTTGGCCCAGTTGTTACAACTGTTGCTGCAAACTCCATCGATCCGAGTGCGGGAATCTATCTCGCCTTCACCTTTATGGCACTTGGAACAATTCTCTTACTCCGTGCCCGCGCCAGTGAACCACCTATCTTTAAGAGAGATAAGAGCGTTAAGCGCGAATCGGTTCTGAAGTTCCCAGTGCTCCGAGCGATTTTTCTGCCCTACATCTTTATCGGTGCTTTCTTTTCTTCAATGAACCTCATCGTTATCGGCTTTGATGCAGAGCGTGGCGCGAAGAACTGGACCGGACTTGTTCTCGCTATCTGGGCTGGTGGAAGTGCGGTCGCCGCAATCGGTCACGGGGCAATCCACTGGAAGGTGAAGGATGCACTGAAATTTAGAAGACTTCTTGCTCTCATTGTTTTAACAACCACGCCTGTCCTCTTCGTTCACTCGGTCTATCTACTCGCAGCCGGACTATTCGTTAGCGGATTCGCAGTTGCTCCCATTCTTATTACCGGTTATGCAATTGCAGAGAAAGCAGTGCCTGCCGAGAAAGTCACCGAGACCCTCGCTTGGGTCATTGCTGCTCTAAATCTGGGTGGCGCTCTGCCAGGCCCGCTAACCGGTCACATCATCGATAGCACGGGGGCGAGTACAGCATTTATCGTTCCGATCGCCTGTCTGCTCCTCGCAAATTTATCTACCCTCCCCTATCTGAAGACGTGGCGAGCGCTCCAGAAATAGGAGCTTTATGGCACTCTTTGCCCATGAGTGATTTCACATCCCACGGAGGTCGCAAAGATTTGCGCCTCGTCGGTCGTTCTGAAGATGGCATCGAACTTGATCTTGTTGACCAAGATGGAAATTCTTACTCCCTCCGCATCAGCGACGCACTGCGCGCCACGATCAATCAACCTCGCTTGGTTGCAGTCCCTGCACCTGAAACAGCGGCAACATCCGTGAAAGAGATTCAGGCACGACTTCGCGCGGGACAAACTCCTGATGAGATAGCTCGCACCACTGAGTGGGAACTCGAAAAGATCGAAAAGTTTGCCGGTCCAATCATGCAAGAGCGTGCATACATCATCGGTTTAGCGATTCAGACTCCCCTTCGCCGGGAGTCGCATGCACTGACACTCGCAGCAGCAACAATCGCACAACTTGCACCTCGCGGTGTCGATATGACTCTCGTTGAGTGGAATACCTGGCGTCGCGATGATGGCCTATGGAACATCATTCTTTATTACCCAACATCCTCTTCTGGCATGCAGAGCTCTGACGCTGTTCTAGGTGAGGCTAATTGGGCATTTGACGCGACTAATCGCACGCTCGTGAGCGAAGATGAGAATGCCCGTTGGATCTCTGGCGAGGAGAAGCCATCTCGCCCTGCCCATCCATCACATGGAATGGTCTTTGGCGCAGATGCTCCACGTTTAACATCTGTCCGCCCAGAGGCTGCTGCCCCATCCCCTGCAGCGCCACCAACACTCGTCTCAGTCCCATCTGAATCTCCAGCACCAGTTGAGAACGAAAATCAGAACCAACTTCATGGCAAAGAGGAAGAGTCCGCCCCTGCAGTTACATCAGAAGATGATGACTCGGAGGCAAAGCGTGATGGCGTCACTCGTCGTATCCGTATTCCCTCATGGGATGACATCATGTTTGGTGGAAAGAAAGACGCAGACCCAGAGGAGTAAACCTCTCCAACTTCGCTCATGAAGAAGGAAGCTAAAGCGCAATTGTTCGAAGCGGGATTAACCGTTCAATATCGGTGAGTGCGCCATGGTGCCCCACCATCTTTCCCTCTCTATCTGCAATCGCCGCATCCAAGAGGACCAACTCGCCACTCGGAACAGCAATAAGGTCACCCATTCGCTCTCGCACCGTCGACACAACTTCAGTTGTGCCGGTAGCTGCAAATAACTCCTCAGCATCTTCGCGAGTAAAGAGCGAGACGCGGTCGCCGAAGAAACTCTCCCATCGCTCCTTTACAACTGCGAGCTTGCCCTCTTCGACATAAAGGTGGCGCGCACGAGCCTCACCTGCAACGTGGTTGATATTGAGAGCGAGCTCATTACCTTCACCGATGATGACTTTCTCACCAGCGTTAATCATTCCGTGATCAGATGTTAAATAGATTCTTGTTCCAGATGACAGAGTGTTCTGCAATCGGTCAACAAGTTGATCAACGCTTTTCAACGCTGCAATCCACTTCTCTGAACCAACGCCATCACTGTGACCGGCATGGTCCACCCAGTTAACGTACAAGAAAGAGAATGATGGTTTACTTCGGTGAGCTAACTTCGCCTGCGAGATCAGGTCATCGACTCTATTCGCGCCAAGATATGTCGCACCTCGCGCTGTTGCACGGGTAAATCCACTTCCGTCAAATCGCTTCTCTGCAATATGTGAGGCTTGAATTCCTTCAGCCATTGCACGTTCATAAAGAGTCGGAACGTTCTGCCACAACACCGGATCGACGCGCTCATCCCACTTCAGCGCATTAAGAATTCTGCCATCGCTATACGGCACCAAGACCGTGTAGCCCAACATCGCATGGTGCGACGGGAATGATCCAGTACCAACGCTCGCCAGATTAGTTGCAGTGGTTGTTGGAAAGTGAGAGGTCAGCGAGCGCACTGATGTCAGCGAGCGCAGAGCTCGATACTCCCCCGGCGACTTCTCGAGGAACTCATTCAGTGAGATCTCCCCCAGGCCATCAATCAGAACGAGGCAGATGCGCTCAGCAGGGGCAATCTCTAGAGAGTTATCTACGCCACTTAATCCCAGGGCCGAGAAGAGCGATTGGGAGAGATCGGCAAGATACACGCCCTAACCTTATGTCGGTCACGACCTTTTGCCACATTCATTGGCAAGATACGCGTCATGGCACGTACCCCTAAAGCCGTATT
>CANGCW010000111.1 GCA_947452525.1 Actinomycetota bacterium | reverse complement strand
GTTCTTATGGGTGAAGATGTAGAACAACGCCGTAGCTTTATTCAACGCAATGCTAAAGATGTTAGGTTCTTGGATATCTGATGAGCGACAACACAACAGAAGAGACTGGACACGGCCAAGCCGATCGCCAGGAGACAATCGACCTGCAAGTCGAGATGGCGCGTTCCTATCTCGATTACGCGATGTCAGTTATCGTCGGTCGCGCACTTCCAGATATCCGTGATGGTTTAAAGCCAGTTCACCGTCGCGTCCTTTACGCGATGTATGACGCCGGTTATCGCCCTGATAAGGGTTACTACAAGTCTTCACGTATCGTCGGAGATGTCATGGGTAATTACCACCCACACGGTGATACCGCGATCTACGATGCAGTTGTTCGTCTTGCCCAGTTCTGGTCACTCCGTTTCCCATTGATTGATGGAAATGGAAATTTCGGTTCGCCAGGAAATGATCCAGCTGCTGCGATGCGTTACACCGAAGCACGTCTTGCTCCACTTGCAATGGAGATGATGCGCGATATCGATGAGGACACTGTTAACTTCATCGATAACTACGATGGTCGCTCACAAGAGCCAACAGTTCTTCCAAGTCGTTTTCCAAATCTTCTCGTCAATGGTTCTGCTGGTATCGCTGTTGGTATGGCGACAAATATCCCGCCACATAACCTCACTGAAGTTATCAATGCGACCGCCTGGGCGCTCGATAATCCTGATGCGACCCCGGCAGAGACCCTTGAAAAAGCGATGTCCTTTATTAAGGGACCGGACTTCCCAACAAAGGCGCTCATCGTTGGCCGCGAGGGAATTGAAAATACCTATCGCACCGGCCGCGGCTCTGTCGTTATGCGCGCTGTTGTTGAGGTTGAAGAGATCAACAAGCGCACCTGTCTCGTTGTCACTGAACTTCCATACCAAGTTAACCCAGATAACTTGGCCCTCAAGATCGCAGAGCTCGTGAAAGATGGAAAAATCAAGGGCATCGCAGATGTCCGCGATGAAGGTAACGAGCGTCTAGGTCAACGCCTGGTCATCGTCCTCCGTGTGGATGCAACACCGAAGGTCGTGCTCAATAACCTTTATAAGCACACCCAGCTTCAAGATTCCTTCGGCGCGAACATGCTGGCGCTCGTTGATGGCGTTCCACGCACACTCCGCCTCGATGAGTTCATCCGTTTCTATATCGAGCACCAGGTCGAAGTTATTGTCCGCCGTACCAAGTTCCGCCTCGCAGAACGTGAACGTCGCGCACATATTTTGAAGGGTTATCTCAAGGCCCTTGATGCTCTGGATGCAGTAATCGCCCTCATCCGTGCCAGCCGTACACCTGAAGAGGCCCGCACCGGCTTGATGAAACTCTTGGATGTCGATGAGATTCAAGCAAATGCAATTCTCGATATGCAGTTACGTCGTATTGCAGCTCTCGAGCGCCAGAAGATTAATGATGAGTATGAAGGTCTCATGGCTGACATTGTTCTTCTCAATGAGATTCTCGCTAGTCCTGCAAAGCAACGCGAAATCATCAAGGAAGAGCTCACAGAGATTGCAGAGAAGCATGGCAATGATCGCCGCACTCAAATCGTTGCAAGCGATGGCGATTTCTCTGTTGAAGATCTCATCCCTAACCAGGATGTTGTCGTAACAATTACTCGCTCTGGTTACTCCAAGCGCACGAAGGCCGATCTCTATCGTGCACAACGTCGCGGAGGCAAGGGAGTGAAGGGCGCTGCGTTGAAGCAGGACGATATCGTCGAGCACTTCTTCACTGCATCTACTCACGATTGGCTCTTATTCTTTACCAACAAGGGCCGCGTCTATCGCGCAAAGGTGCATGAGCTTCCTGATGCAGGTCGCGATGCACGCGGACAACATGTTGCAAACCTCTTGGCATTTAAGCCCGATGAGACGATTGCACAAGTTATCGCCATTGAGAATTATCAATCTCATCCCAACCTCGTTATTGCGACCCGTTCTGGAATGGTGAAGAAGAGTCCACTCACTGAGTACGACTCACCTCGCACCGGCGGCTTGATTGCGATCAATCTCAAGGAGAGCGACGAGGTAGTCTCCGCAGCGCTCGTTAGCGAAGATGATGAGTTGATTCTCGTCTCCAAGTTTGGAATGTCACTCCGCTTTAGCGCGGCAGAGGCATCACTTCGTGCCATGGGTCGTTCAACAGCAGGCGTTATTGGAATGAAGTTCCGCGAAGGCGACTCACTCCTCACTATGGCTGCAATCCCAGCAGAGTCCACCTCACAATATGTCTTCACTGCAACTGATGGCGGATATGCAAAACGCACTTCGATTGGCGAATATCGCCAACAGGGTCGTGGCGGTATCGGTGTGAAGGCTGCGAAGATTGATGAAGATTCACGCGGCATGCTCGTCGGTGCGATGATTGTTGAGCCAACAGATGAGGTCCTCGCGATCACATCCGGTGGCGTCGTTATCCGTACCCCAATCGAAGAGATCCGCGAGACAACCCGAGATACCTTGGGAGTTCGCCTTGTAAACCTCGATGAAGGCACTTCTGTTGTCTCAATCGCTCTCGTCCGGGATGTTCCTGCGGGTATTGAGGCGACTGAAGCCCCGGTTGATGCTCCTGCAGAAGAGGTCAATCCCTAGATTTTGGGCTTACCCGTAAAGTCGGGTAACCTTCCCACTTCATCGACCTGTTTTCGAACTGGCCGCTGAGATGGGCCTATAGCTCAGCCTGGTTAGAGCGCTTCCCTGATAAGGAAGAGGTCGGTGGTTCGAGTCCACCTAGGCCCACGTTAGATTGGCAGTTCGTCTTGGTTGGTCAAAGTTATAGACGAACGGCTAGTATCTGACACCTCGTAACAACGGGGACCTAGCTCAATTGGTAGAGCACCGCCTTTGCAAGGCGGGGGTTAGGGGTTCGATTCCCCTGGTCTCCACGTAAAGCCCACTAACTAATGTTGGTGGGCTTACTTTTTTCTTGATGGGAGAGATATGAAGGAAATCGCCGAGAAGTATCGCGAAGCAACTGAGGAGTTTCTCAACCTTGCACGCTCTATATCTGAGAGCGATCTCGATAAAGAGGATTCAGAGGGCTGGTCACCTCGCCAAGTAATCCACCATGTTGCAGATAGTGAAGCTCAGTCCTATGCCCGTCTTCGCCGACTTGTGGCAGAACCAGGAACGATGATTCAAGGCTATGACGAGGGCGTATGGGCGGAGAACTCCACTCTCGGATATAAAACCCTTCCAGTCGATACCGCGCTTGAAGTAATTGCAGCGGTGCGAAAATCTTCATACGAGCTCGTCAAGCGCCTTACCGAAGCCGATTTGCAACAGGTAGGTGAACATTCTGAGTCCGGTAAATATACGGTGCAGCATTGGCTTACTAGTTACACCAATCACCCGGTCGACCACGCAAACCAGATTCGGAACCAAATAAGGAAGTAGCTAGATGGTTAGCACCTGAAGGATCTAAGGCCTGCAACCGAAAGGTTGAACTCCGCCCACTCCTCTAATTATTAGGAGTGACCGATGTAGCGATCTTTGCGGTGATAGAGAGCAAGGATGCCATTGAGAACAACAACACCTACTAATGAGCAGAGCGTCATCTTTACGCTGTAATAAGCAAGTCCTGCAATGAGTACAAAGCAATCGAGTGCGGCCTGAACATAACCTGCTTGAATCTTAAAGAGATCCTGTGCAATGAGCGCGGTGATGTTGAAGCCACCCAGCGAAGAGTTATGACGAAAGATCGCAAGAAGACCCATACCAAGAATGGTGTTCGCGATGATTGCAACAGCTAATGGATTGATGTGATCCATATGAATGAAATTCGGAAATACGCTGACCAGATACGAGACGATCAAGATATTAATAAAGCTACGAGAAGCGAATGCGAAACCCTTCTTCCAGATTCCGAGGATGAAGAAGGGGATACTGATCAGG
>CANGCW010000110.1 GCA_947452525.1 Actinomycetota bacterium | reverse complement strand
TCTGGTTCGATGCGCTTCTCAACTATGCAACAGCAGTAGGACTTGGCGACGACCCTGAATCTGAGGGTGGCAAGAAGTTTGCAAAGTATTGGCCCGCAGATGTTCACCTTGTCGGAAAAGATATCTTGCGCTTCCACGCCGTTATCTGGCCAGCGATGTTGATGGCCGCTGGTCTTCCATTGCCTGGAAAGATCTTTGCCCACGGCTGGCTCTTGGTTGGTGGCGAGAAGATGAGTAAGTCAAAGCTCACCGGTATCGCACCTAAGGACATCACAGATACCTTTGGTGTCGATGCCTTCCGTTACTACTTCCTCCGCGCCATTCCATTTGGTTCAGATGGCTCCTTCTCTTGGGAAGATATGGCTGCGCGTTACACCAGCGAGCTCGCAAATGACTTTGGAAATCTCGCATCACGCCTCATTGCAATGATTGAGAAGTACTGCGGTGGCGTAATCCCTGCTGTGGCTCAGAGCGAAGAACTCTCTGCTGCACTTGCTACGACTGTGGCTGAGGCAGATGCTGCAATTGGTGCGCTCGACTTCCAGGGTGGAATCAACTCCATCATGGAGTTCTGCAAGAAGGTCAATGGTTATGTGACAATCACAGAGCCATGGAAGGTTGCAAAGGATGAGAGCCGCACCGCCGAACTCAATGAGATTCTCTACAACATCGCTGATGCAATTCGCGCACTTGCGGTATTAATGCATCCCATCATGCCTGCTACATGTGAGGTCCTCTGGAGCTCACTCGGCGCCGATAAGACACTGGGTTCCATCGCCGATCAGAAGATCGCAGATGTTGCGAAGTGGGGAGAGCTTCCTGCTGGCTCAGCGGTTGTGAAGGGCGCTGTTCTCTTCCCACGTCTTGAGAGCACTGAAGAGGCAAAGGGTTAATTACTCCGCATGGCAGATAGAACGAATTGGGATAGAAAGCGCGAATTCGCGCCCTCTCCTGAGCCACTGAACTTTCGATGCGTAGATGTTCATGCCCATTTAGAGATCGTCACGGAGACTGCTCCGAATTCGCCAGAGATTAAGGCGCTCTTAGATGAGGCTGCGCGCGTTGGTATCGATCGCGTTGTCCAGGTTGGAATCTCTGCCGAACAGTCGCAGTGGTGCGTTGAGATGGCAGATGCCTTCCCAGGTCGCGTTCTTGCCGCTGTTGCACTGCATCCCAACGATGCACCTATCTCCAAAGATCTCGAGGCTGATTTAGCGGTTATCGAAAGACTCGCATCCCACCCACGCGTTCGCGCCATTGGTGAGACTGGTCTCGACTTCTTCCGCACAGAACCTGAACTTCAAGAGAAGCAGAAGTACTCTTTCCGCCGCCATATCGATATTGCAAAGCGCCACGATATTGCTCTCGTCATTCACGATCGCGATGCCCATCGCGCAGTGCTCGATACGCTCATTGAAGAGGGCGCGCCAAAGACCACCATCTTCCATTGTTACTCAGGCGATGAAGCTATGGCCCGCGAATGTATTGACGCTGGCTATGTTCTCTCATTTTCTGGCACAGTCACATTTAAGAATGCACCAGCACTCCGTGAAGCGGTAAAGATCGTGCCTGCCGAACTCTTGCTCGTTGAGACCGATTCACCGTTCTTGGCCCCGACGCCTCATCGTGGAACGCTTAATACGCCAGCGCAGATTCCTAACATCATCCGCTTTATCGCAGATGTCCGCGGGGATGATGTCGATGAGTTGACGCAGATTCTCTCCGATAATGCAGAGCGCTACTTCGGGCAGTTCAACTAGTGAGCGAGCTTAAGGGTCTCCTTGGAGCCACCGAGATCCGCGAGATCGCAGCGCGTATCGGCGTCACGCCAACGAAGAAGCTTGGACAGAACTTTGTCGTCGATGCGAATGTCTGCCGAAAGATCGTCTCGGTTGCAGATGTATCACCTAATGACATCGTCGTTGAGATTGGCCCTGGACTTGGTTCACTGTCACTCGCCATCATCGAAAGCGCAAAGCACTTGCTCGCTGTTGAGATTGACTCTCGTCTCGCAGCTGAATTGCCTCAAACCTTTGATCGCCATGAAGTCGCAACGGACGCATTCACCATCATTAATCAAGATGCGTTGGCGGTTGATGAACTTCCAATGCAACCTGATGTTCTTGTCGCTAACTTGCCGTACAACATCTCTGTCCCGGTTCTCCTCCACTTCTTCGAGCGCTTCCCAACGCTGCGCTCTGGCGTCGTTATGGTGCAGAGCGAAGTTGCAGATCGCCTCGCTGCGGTGCCAGGAAGTAAGAGCTATGGCTCGCCGAGTGTGAAGGCGACATGGTGGATGCAGATGTCTGCAGCTGGTGGCGTTGCCCGTTCGATCTTCTGGCCCGTTCCCAATGTGGATTCTTCCCTTGTGAAGTTTGTTCGCCATGAACCAGCAGGGGATGAGGCGCTTCGCCTTCGCACCTTTGAGATTATCGATGCCGCCTTCGCCCAACGCCGAAAGATGCTCCGCGCAGCGCTCTCTGGAATGTTTGGTGGCAGCAGTCAGGCAAGTGCCGTTATTGAATCTGCCGGTATCGATCCAACGCTCCGCGGTGAGGCGCTTCTGCTCCCTGACTTTATAAAAATCGCCGAAGCGAGCCATTCCTAATAGGCTTACCAGCATGAGGCAGAGCGGCGTTATCGTGCGGGTACCTGGAAAGGTAAACCTCCAGCTCTCCGTCGGCCCGAAAGAATCTGATGGCTTCCACGAGGTTGTCACCGTCTTCCAAGCAATCGCGCTCTATGACGATGTCACTGTTCGCTTTGCGGAGAAGGGCGAGAGACTCGCACTCATTGCAGGCACCGCAATCGCCCTTGAGATAACGGGTGGAACATCGAACGGCGTGCCTATCGATACAACGAACCTTGCCTATCGCGCGGCACAAACAATGATTGATAGCTATGACCTCGAGGTCAGCGCGGAAAACCCACTCTCCATCACTTTGAAGAAGGAGATCCCCGTTGCTGGCGGAATGGCAGGCGGTAGTGCAGATGCTGCTGGCGTAATCGTCGCAATGGATGCGCTCTTTGAATTAGGTCTCTCTCGCACTGAGATGGAAAGAATTGCCTCGACTCTTGGAAGTGATGTTCCCTTCTCAATCTCCGGTGGCGTGGCAATCGGTCGAGGCCGCGGCGATCAGATTACGCCGGTACTTGCACAGGGCGAGTATCACTGGGTCCTTGCGCTTTCGAATCAAGGCCTCTCAACACCTGCTGTCTATAACGAATGCGATCGCCTCCGTGAAGGTTTAACTGTCACAGCACCAACTGCGAATGATCAATTGCTCGCCGCCCTTCGCGCAGGAGATGCGAAGGCGCTCGGTGTGGCTCTTACCAATGATTTACAGAGCGCAGCCTGTTCACTTCGCCCAGCCCTCCGATTAGTTCTCGATGTTGGTCGCGAATATGGAGCGCTAGGAAATCTCGTCTCTGGCTCTGGTCCAACTGTTGCATTCCTTGTCGATAACGAGGAGAAGGCGCTCGATCTTGCCGTCGCCCTTAGCGCCAGTGGGGTAGTGGGCGGGGTTCTCCGGACTTCTGGCCCGACCCATGGGGCGCGAGTAATCCAGACCCTCCACTAATTGCAGTAATTTTCCTTTTTAACCCCAGATAGCGGATAATTCAGGTTCCGCCATTGTGTAGTGGCTAGCACATGGGCCTTTGAAGCCCAGGGTCCAGGATCGATACCTGGTGGCGGAGCCACCGTTAGATTCCACCTGAACTTGGTTAGAATGAGCCGTATCGAACTCTCGACTGGTCAGGAGGAATGGGTGTCTAACCCAAGCGTCGTCATCATCCTGGCTGCAGGTGAGGGCACTCGCATGAAATCCCAGACGAGCAAGGTCCTCCACCAGATCGCAGGACGCTCCCTTCTCCACCATGTTGTTGCCGCCGTTACTCCACTTGTTGGAGGCGAACTCCGCGTA